>JBCBQE010000168.1:0-9842 GCA_039820385.1 Cyanobacteria bacterium J06635_10 | reverse complement strand
TCCTATACTCGCACAGGAGTTGTCACCGATGATGGGGGTAAGGCAGTTGCTGGTACAAGAGTGGAAGCGATAGGAAAAGGTGAAGATCAAAATATACGTCGATTTTCAGTTACTAATGGTGCAGGAGTTTATTATTTAGAAGGATTGCAAAAAGGTGAGTATGAGTTACAGATTAACGGTAAATCTGTTGGTGAATTAAAAATTGAGGAATCTTCAGAAGCTTTTGAAGAGTTGAATTTGCGTTATTAATGGGAATAGGTAATGGGTAATTGGTAATTGGTAATTAAATAATAAATAATTTAAAGTAGGGGCACGTGACGCTATGAAAAATTTTGAACGTAGTAACAAGCTAATTGTTAGCGTCAAGCACCTCCGGTGTAATTATGACAATATCATAAGTCCTCAAAACATTATCGTTTCAATTAATTGGTGCGTGAGGGCAATATCAAATTATCATAGTTGTATATAAAATTATTCGTAGCCCTCACACACCCTACATAGGCACCTTAAAGCTTTGGAGGAAATGCCACAAGATATTACGTTTCTTGAAGTCATGCAGAGTCTTTACTTTTTATATAAGGTAGAGCGAGGATATGTTTCATACAGAAGCAAAAGCACGTTTCAAAATATTTTAATAATCTTCTCCCCCCTCTAATAAAATCTAAATACTCAAATTAATTTCCTGCATAGTTTCCGAATTTCCATCAATAGTAATCTCTCCTGGCTTTGCGGGTTTATCGTTGATGAGTAATTTATAAGTTCCTTGTTGTAAGTTTTCTAAGAAGAAGATTCCCGCTCCATTAGTAACGGACATTGTTTTCTTAGCTTTACTTTTATCTGTAGCTATAGCTTCAACTCTGGCACCACCAACGGGTTTTCCTTCTGCGTTGGTTACTGTTCCGGCAACGGTGTAAGATGGGACAAATGGTACGAGTCTTTGGGTAAAACCTCCTGCTGCAACTTCTACTGCATAAGCTGTTTGGGTTGGTTTCCAGTCGATGGGATAACCTGCGGGATCTAAATCTAAGCGATAATTATCGGGAGGGGTTTGAATCAGTACCCCATTACCGTTAATATCTGGACGGAAGCGTTTGATGGATTTATTATTTAAACTTAAAAGTAAATCTAAATCTTCGGTGTAAATTTTCTCTTTTCTATCTAACTTTCCGTTGCTATTTTTATCTAAAAAAGGTTGAATTAATAATCCACCTTCACCGCGCAAACGTTCGTAACGGTTGTCTCCGAGGGAAATTCGGGGTTGAATGTAGAAGCTGGGAGATAATTCGATGCGGAAACTACTTCTATCTGAAGTTGTGGAAATACTCTGATATCGAGCGCGTAAATTCATACCCGTAATCATACCAGTGGAAGCAGAAGCGATGATGCCGCTACCTTGAGAGCCTATACCGTAGCCTAAATCAAAATCGAATAAACTGCGACCGTATCTATTGCGAGATTTGGAACGATAACGCCAGTTTAAGGAAGCAAGATTATTCTCTCTAGAAGTTTCGTAATTAAGATTTAAAGAGTTTCCAGTTGAGGAACTTTTAGAAAAATTGTAGCTGAGTTGGGAATTGGTGGCAATTTCATTTCCAGAATTTCTTAATTGTAGTTTTCCCAAACGGGAACTGAGATTCCAGCGAAAGTTATTGTTAGTATCAATATCTGCACTTATAGAAGTAAAGAAATTTCTGCTGCTTCGAGAATAGCTAAACCCCCCAGATAAAGCATTTTCGCGAGTGTTACCGCTAGCTCTAAAATTCACACCCTTAAAAGCACGCCAATTTGCACGGAATCTTTGGGAAAGTCTGTCGCTATTTAAGCTTAAATCAAAATTATTAGATGGACGAAAGCGAATATCGGCATTATATTCCAAACCTTCATCAGTTCCCAACAACCCGGAAAATGCAACTTCTAAAGGAAAACCGGAAGGTTGATAGAATAACTCTCCCAAACCCAACATTGATTTATCGTAAATAACCCCTGTACCTAAAGTTAAATCTTCCGTGACACCAAGACGATAAGCAACACCACCGCGAAAATCGTTAAAGTTACCGAGGAAGGAATTAGCAGTATTTTCTCGATTCAAACCGCTAGAAACTATTATTGCCGATGTACCTTTTGTTAATTGACCTGGTAAACTAGTGAAATTAGCTTCTCGTATTTCAGGTGTTGCCGTTAATTGTCCGTCGGGATAAAGACGAACCCGATAATTATTACTTCCACCAATTCCGCTTCCTCCCGTGGATATATTTTCAAAACGATAAATCCCGGAAGAGTCAACCAAGACTTCTGCGATCGCATTATCTCCCAAACCTTGAGTTAGCTGTACCAAAGTTCCCGGTGCTGCTTCCCCGCTAATAGTGCGTTGAATTTTACTGCTTTGCATTCTTTGAGATGGGTTAAACCCACCCGCTACAGTATTTGATGGAGTATAGCCAAATCTTTGCACTGTAGTGACACCCCAAAATTGTCCCCCTTGACTTCGCCAAAATGTCGGTTGGGAGCCAACTACATAATCGGAAGTTGGAGTTTGACGTAAATATTGTGCTTCATTGATATTCCAAGTTTGTCTATCGCTTAAACTTGGTTGATTGGTACGGATATACCAGCTACCACCAAACATTGTACCGTTCGCGAAGCGCATGCGTGAGCGGCTTATCGCAGTTAAATTTCCTTGGGTATTAGTATTATTATTGCTTCCGGAAATATTAATACTTTGTCCGATAGTAGAAAAGCTGAATGCTGGAGAATTAACTTGAGGTAAACCGTCTAAAATTACCGGAATTTCTGCTTGACGAGTACCTTTTTTATTTCTAAAACCCAACCAAAGGGGATTAAAAACAACAGCGTATTTAACAATATCAAATTCGGTGGGAACTCCGAGAATATTTTTGATATCCGCGACAGATATAACTAAACCCAATTCAGCATCGGTTTTTAAATCTTTGGAATTGATACGCTTAACTAAACCAGGAGAGCGTAATTCTAATTTTCCGTCTTTTAAGGTAGTTTTGGTAATTTTTAAAGCTGTAAGTACATCATCAAAAGGAAGCAGCCAGTTATCAAAATTAATTGCTTTGCTTCCATCTTCAAAACCGCGAATTAAAGTTGATTCGTTGACATTGCGTTTTCCCATATTTAAACCTACGGGGAGGATAGTAAAAACGTTTTTAGTTGATTTTAATTTGTGAGCTAATTTATAGTTAGTGCTATTAGTAGATTTGGATTTAATTAGAGATGATTTAATATTTGCAACTTTTATATTGTCTCCCCTTGCTAAGAGCGGACGGCGACAGTTGAGGTTTTTGATTTTAGAATTTTGAAGGGTAGATTTTTTTGTGATAGAAGATATATAATTTAAACAAAGTTGATGTTCAATTAATTCGATATTAGTTTGAATAGGAATCTGCTTGAGTTGTAGGAGTCGGTGTGCCAACACTAACCGAGCCACTACCTACACAATTGACTTGAACGACAGCCATGTTGTCATTAGCAGCTAGTCCTTTATTGTCCGTAGTAAGTCCAAGAGTACCATCGCTTTCTTTGCTAATCTCACAGGTGTTACCAACAGTACCGTTAAAATCAACATCAACTGATTGAGCATTCGCTTGACTAGCAAAAGTGGTGGCACCAGCAATAGCAACAACAGAAGCGATTAAAGAATTCCAAAGTAATTTTTTCATTTTTCCCTTCTCTTTTGATTTTGATTGAATTAAAAGTAGTTATCAAAGATTGTTTTAATAAAACGCTTGAACTGTGGTGAGTTCAGAAACTTTTGTTTGATTTCATATGTCTATGATTGCTCACTCTTTAGAGCTATGTCAGTCGGATGAGTCGGCTATTAAAGTCGGAAAAGTCAGATTGTTAATTTTGACTTGGAAAACCTTTATACTGGAATACTGGATTCAAATAACCAATTTCTCGATGCCCGTTGAAGAAGCACTCAAACTGATTCAAAATATTCTGTATACCAACACGGGTAAACAACTAACTTTTGTAGAAAGAGAAATACTACAAGCAGCTTGGGAAAATCAAACATACGCCACCGTTGCAAAAAACTCATATTTGAGTGTGGGATATATCAAAGATGTCGCTTACAAATTATGGAAACAGCTTTCTGAAATTCTGGGAGAGAAAGTTACTAAAGCCAACTTGCGGCTAGTGCTAGAAAAAAAAACTCTGTCTCTAGTAATACCTAACCCCCCGAATATTTCTGAGACTTATACTACTGGGGATTTTGATTTAAAAAACTATATTTCCCAACTACAACAGGAAATTCAACAACTAAAACAAACCAAAGAAATTCTTTCCCAATCCCGCGCTTTTCTAGAAAGCGTTTTAAATACTTCCCTTGACGGAATTACTGCAATGCAAGCGGTGAGAGATAGTACCGTTGGGAATATTACCGATTTTCGCTTTTTAATGGCTAATCCCGCGATCGCGAAGCGCATGCTATGCAGGCTTATCGCCAATTTATTTTACAGCAACGAGGAAGATTTAATTGGTGAAAATTTACTTCAAACTCAGTTTATCAAAGACAATCCAACTTTATTTAATTCCCTAATAGAGGTCATTGAAATCAGAAAACCGTTAAATCGAGAGTTGTATTACGAAATTAATAATAAACCAAACTGGTATCAAATCATTGCTGTTACCTTGGGTGATGGAATTTCTCTTACAATTCGCGATATCACTCAAACTAAACTCTTAGAATTAGAATTAACTCGTCAAGCAAGAATAGATAGTTTAACTAATATAGCCAACCGTCGCCGCTTTGATGAATATTTAGCGCAAGAATGGCAGCGCTACAAGCGGGAAAAGTTACCAATATCGTTAATTTTGTGCGAAATCAAAAATTTTGAGTCTTATAAAAATGCTTATGGTAATCTACATAGCGATGAATGTTTAATCAAAATTGCTCAAATTATTAATAACTGTGCCAAGCGAGCAATTGACTTAGTAGCGCGTTATCGAGAACATCAGTTTACCGTGATTTTACCTAACACCGATAAACAAGGGGCTTTTCATGTAGCCGAATTGATAAAAAGTGAAATTGAAAAATTGAAGATTCCTCATGTAAGTTTGAGCTTGGGTATTGCAAATATGATTCCTAGTCATGATGTGGAAGCCCAAGCGTTGATTGTGGCTGCGGAAAAATACTAGGGCATGGGGAATTGGGCATTGGGCATGGGGCATTGGGCATTGGGCATTGGGCATTGGGCATAAAATTATTTGTAGTGGTGTATGTTTTTGAGTTGATTTTGGGAAGTATAGGAGTGTTGTTACAATGTCTGACAAAATAGTTTGGCAAGACCTGATTTTGAAGATTTAAAGGTCTATCAGTTAGCTGAAAAATTGGCTAATGAAATTTGGAATATTGTTCAAACTTGGAAGCAATTTGAAAAAGATACAGTTGGCAAACAGATAGTTCGTTCTGCTGATAGCATTTGTGCAAATATCGCAGAAGGAAGAGGACGTTTTAATGACCAAGATAATCGCCGGTTTATTAAAATTGCTAGAGGTTCTTTGTACGAAACTATCTGTTTTTTAAGATTAGCCTATCTAAGAAAACTTTTAACCAAAGAACAAACAGATAAACTTAAACCATTAATTGATGAACTATCACCCAAACTTAACGCTTATCTCAAATCTATAGGCAATAGAAAATAATCCAATGCCCCATGCCCCATGCCCAATGCCCCATGCCCCATGCCCAATGCCCCATGCCCAATGCCCAATGCCCCATGCCCAATGCCCCATGCCCAATCCCCAATCCCCATTCACTGCAAAAAACGCGCAAAATGTGCTAAAATTGTAGCAAATAATGGCGATTATTCAAGCATCATTTGGAATAATTTGGCTTTTTTTCTGATTGAAGCCCTAAAATTTGCGATTTTTGGAGTTTTTTAGGTTATGACAACCTCTCAGGAGCGGATAATCCCGACGGATCTGCGAAACGAAATGTCCAGATCTTATCTGGAATATGCGATGAGCGTGATTGTCGGTCGCGCTTTGCCAGATGCCAGGGATGGTCTGAAACCTGTGCATCGTCGCATTCTCTACGCTATGCACGAGTTGGGGTTGACAGCAGATCGCCCCTTTCGTAAATGTGCCCGTGTTGTAGGGGAGGTATTGGGTAAGTACCACCCCCACGGTGATACGGCTGTTTACGATGCCCTGGTGCGGATGGCGCAAAGTTTTTCGATGAGATCGCCTTTAATTTCAGGGCATGGTAACTTTGGGAGCGTTGATAACGATCCCCCTGCGGCTATGCGTTACACTGAATGCCGCTTGCAATCTTTAACTAGTGACGCTTTACTTGAAGATATTGAATCGGAAACTGTCGATTTTGCCGATAACTTCGACGGCTCCCAGCAGGAACCTACAGTTTTACCCGCAAGGCTACCGCAGTTACTATTAAATGGTTCTTCTGGTATTGCCGTAGGGATGGCGACTAATATCCCTCCCCATAATTTGGGAGAATTAATTGATGGGTTAGTGGCGCTAATTCAAAACCCGGAAGTTACGGATATTGAGTTAACTAAATATATCCACGGTCCCGATTTCCCTACTGGCGGTCAAATCCTCGGTACTTCGGGAATTAAGGAGGCTTACACTACTGGGCGCGGTTCAATTACTATGCGCGGTGTAGCTAATATTGAGACCATCCAGCAGCGAGGAAGACCAGAAAAAGAAGCGATTATTATCACCGAGTTACCTTATCAAACTAATAAAGCGGCATTAATTGAAAAAATTGCTGAATTGGTTAACGATAAGCGCATTGATGGTATTTCTGATATTCGTGACGAAAGCGATCGCGATGGCATGCGAGTTGTAATCGAACTCAAGCGCGATGCTTATCCCCGGGTAGTTTTAAATAATTTATACAAGTTAACGCCGCTGCAAGCGAATTTTGGCGCGAATATGTTGGCGTTAGTAAATGGGGAACCCATTCTGCTGACGTTAAAGCGGTTTTTGCAAGTTTTCTTGGATTTCCGCATTGAATCGATTACCAGACGCACCCGCTATGAATTGCGGAAAGCGGAAGAAAGAGATCACATTTTACAAGGTTTATTAATCGCGCAATCCCATTTAGACGAGATTATTGCCTTAATTCGTCATGCTGCGGATGCACCGACGGCAAAAGGAGAATTAATTAATAATTATGGATTGTCGGAAGCCCAAGCTGATGCAATTTTGCAGATGCAGTTGCGACGATTGACAGCTTTGGAAGCTGATAAAATTCGTTTGGAACACCAGCAGTTAGAAGCTCAAATAACAGATTTACGAGATATTCTGGCTCGAAGAGAACGAATATTAGAAATTATTGAAACCGAAGTTAAGCAATTAAGAGAAAAACACGCTACACCCCGCCGCACGATAATTACTCTTAAGGAAGGGGAATTAGATGATATAGACTTAATTGCCAATGAAAAAGTCATAATTTTGCTCACCCAGCAAGGTTATATAAAAAGAATGCCGGTGAATACCTTTGAAGCGCAAAGCCGTGCTACCAGAGGTAAAGCAGCAGCAAAGGTAAAAGATGATGACAATATCGAGCATTTCTTAACTTGTTGCGACCATGATAGCGTTTTATTCTTTAGCGAACGCGGTGTAGTCTACTGTATGAGGGCTTATCAATTACCCCTGGGTTCCCGCACCAGTAGGGGTACGCCTATCGTACAAATGCTACCAATTCCTAGAGAAGAGAAAATTACCTCCATTGTACCCGTAAGCGAATTTAGCCAAGATGAATATTTGGTAATGCTTACCAAAGGTGGCTATATCAAGAAAACTGCATTAGCTGCATTTAGTCATATTCGCGCTAACGGTTTGATCGCGATTTCCTTAGAAGAAGGCGACGAATTGCGTTGGGTACGTCGTGCCAGAGCTGAAGACAGTGTAATTATCGGCTCTCGCATGGGCATGGCAATTCACTTCCGCTGTACTCACGAACAACTGCGCCCCTTGGGTAGGGCAACTCGTGGAGTAAAAGCCATGAAGTTGCGTAAAGGTGGTGATGAATTAGTCGGAATGGATGTTCTTCCCGCCGACATCCTTAATGATATAACACCAGCCGCTGAAACTGAAGCAGAAGCAACAGAAGTTGAAGATGCAGATAATGCTGAAACTGCAGAAGCAGCAGATAACAGTAATTCTGGACTTTGGGTGTTAGTTATTACTACTGGAGGATATGGTAAACGAGTACCAGTTGGACAATTCCGCTTGCAAAACCGCGCCGGACAAGGTTTAATGGCAACCAAGTTCAAAAACCTCAAAACTCAAGATCAACTAGCAAGTCTACATATTGTTAGTGAAGACAACGAAATTATGATGGTGACAAGTCGCGGTATTATTATCCGACAAGCAGTAAACGCCATTTCTATCCAATCACGCTCCGCTACTGGAGTAAGGGTACAGCGTCTCGATCAAGAAGATTTTCTCAATGGAGTAGCAATAGTTCCTGGTGATACTGGTGAAGAGTCATCTGATGAAGATGCTGAAGTTGTAGATGACGCTGTAGAAACAGTAGATGATGCTGTAGAAACAGAAGAATAAAATCAAAGTTTGGTAATGTATTAACCATTAATGTAGAGACGTTGCACTGCAACGTCTTTATCTATTTTGTTTTCTATCTATATAAATTGTAGGGTGTGTGACGCTTTGACAAATTGAGTTTGCAATTAAGAGTCTTGTTTATAGCGTCACGCACCATTTGTGGCTAGCTAGTGTTCTGTCTTATTAGTTTTGGCTGGTTTGTTTTCTTTCAAACGTAGGGAGACGTAGCAGTGCTACGTCTCTACACCCATCATAATTAATGGGACAGACTACTAGTAAAGGCGGGCTAAAGCCCAACTACAAACCTCTCATAACTTATGTGGTGGGGTACTACGCTCATCAACTCGCACTCAAGCAGCATCTCCCCTTATTTAAGGAATAAGCTTTATCTAATTATTTATGAAATCAAATATTTTCACCAAACTCATAACTCCTAAATCAAAACCGATAATTGCTTTAACAAGTGGGATTGCAATGGGATTAACCGTTGCTCCTGTTGGTGCTTGGTTTTTAGCATGGTTTGCACTAATTCCCCTATGGCTAATAGTCGTAAATTCCCCAAAACAAACAAATAAATCTCTCCCCATCTCCCCCTCCCTCCTCTGGGGTATGGGTTATCACGGAGTCGCTTTGTATTGGATTACCGGACTTCATCCCTTAACTTGGTTGGGAGTTCCTTGGTTAGGAAGCATTGCCATAGTTGTATTTTGCTGGTTATTCATCTCCTTTTGGGGAGGTATATTAGTTTTCCTCTGGGCTAAGCTGATGAGGATATTTTCAACTCCAAATAGTTTAATTCGCGTTCTGATTGGTACAGCTATTTGGTGTGCTTTAGAAAGAGTTTGGAGTGCTGGTTCGTTGTGGTGGAGTTCTCTTTCTTACACGCAGTCACCGCATAATTTGGTAATTTTACATTTAGGTCAAATTTCAGGGCCAACAGCGGTAACGGCGGCGATAGTTGCAGTGAACGGTTTGATAGCAGAAGCTTTGATTAAAACGGATGTTGAAGTCAGAAGGAAGAAGGAAGAAGACTGGAATTATCAAAAAGAAAATAATACATCGGTTGCGCCAGGAATAATGGCGAAAGACGCGTCAGGTGTAGTGGCGAAAACCGCGCCAGGATACCTGGCGATCGCACTATTTATTTTGGTTCATTTAATTGGTTTTGGCTTGTATTCTCGTCCCCTTTCCCAAGTGTCGGAAACTACTTTAAAAGTAGGAATTGTCCAAGGTAATATCCCCAATAGAATCAAGTTTAAACCCCAAGGGAATCGACTGAT
>JBCBQE010000167.1:0-9844 GCA_039820385.1 Cyanobacteria bacterium J06635_10 | reverse complement strand
CTATCTCGCTTTAACCAGTCATCGAGTACGTCAAACCAGCCTCTAGTGCTAGGGGCGCGTCCAACTGCGATGGTCATTTGGACAAAAATCCTCTTTTACTAAAATTGCTACGTTTCTCAGGAAACAAGGTTTTTATGTCGGCACTCTCAACGAACAGTTTTAATACTGTCAACTTTATGAGAAAATATCATCGAATCAATGACTATTTCTCAGGGTTTGCCAGACCCCAATCACAGACTGCCTTAACAGCATGCGATCGCTTAATAATTCTTAACTTATCACATTAGTCTGGTTTTGTGCTCAATTTATACTGATTTTTCAAGTATTAAATGCAAACCCACTACATACAATCAATATCAGAATTTTTACAATTTGACACAACTTTTCTCAGAAAACTTAAAATTGTTAGAAAATCTAAAGAAATTGAAATAGTGGTCGCCGTGGTGGCAGACTTCTAATAGGGAATATCTCACAACCTCGATTCATTAGCTCCATGACGGCATCAACAACCATCCCTCAAGGTAATAACGCCCTTACACTAAAGGTTCTGGGTTCTCGTCGGTTTAGCAACTATTTTTGGGCAACAATTGTTTCTCTTGGAGCAACAGGCTTCTTGCTAGCCGGTTTGTCAAGTTATTTTCAGAAAAATTTACTATTAGTCACAGACCCAACTCAATTGGTATTCGTCCCCCAAGGTCTAGTAATGGGGTTATACGGTGTTGCAGGATTGCTTTTAGCTTCCTATCTGTGGTTAGCAATTTTATGGGACTTAGGAGGCGGATACAACGAATTTAATCGGGAGACAGGTAAAATAAAAATCTTTCGTTGGGGATTTCCAGGAAAAAACCGCCGAATTGAAATTGATTCTCCCATCGAAGACGTGCAATCAGTGCGAGTCGAAATCAAAGAAGGATTTAACCCCCGTCGTGCCCTTTACCTACAGGTAAAAGGCCGTCGAGACATTCCTTTAACCAGAGTAGGTCAACCCTTGTCCTTGAAAGAATTAGAAACTCAAGGCGCTAAATTAGCAAAATTTTTAGAAGTACCCCTTGAGGGGCTTTAAGGAGATGAGGAGATGGGGAGATGGTAAGCCACTGCGTTGCGGAAGTTCCTTCCGTTGTAGCAAGTGAAGCAGCACGATCTTGGGGAGCCATTGCGGTCTTGGGGGTTTCCATGCCAGTTCCTACAACGGAGTTCCGCTCCGCAACGGACTGGCTCCCCACTCGCTATTGCTGTTCACGAAGTGTGCGCGAAGTGCATACCCGAAGGGTGGCGCAACCCGTAGGGGGAGACGGGGAGACAAGGGGATGCTTGGTTTTTGAGTTACGATCGCCTATCTACGATCCTCTCCAACAGAACAATATTTTTCCTATTCACTCCTCACTACTCACTCCTCACTACCTACTCCTAACTCCAATCTAAAATCCAAAATCCAAAATAGATTAACTGTTGCCTAAATGACCATAGAGGCTAAGATACTTGGGTTGAGTTTTTTCACTAGTAATGCTATTAAAAGCTCCTAAGTATTTTTTAGTCACGTTTCTGGTTGTCGGTGCTTTGATTTTGAACGGGTGTTCTGGTGAAGAATTAGGTTCTACCACGAATTCTTCAGATTCTTCAGTCGCCAAAGCAAATAGCGACACAACCGCACAAGCAAATCTTGCATCAGAAATAAGTAAAGAGGCTGTTCCTGGAATGAATGATTTACCAAAACTTGAAGGCAAAGCTACCGTAGTGATGACTGTTAATGGTTCGCCAATCACCATTGAACTAGATGGAGAAAATGCTCCCATTAGCGCCGGTAACTTTGTAGATTTAGTTCAAAAAGGTTTCTATGATGGTCTAACTTTCCACAGAGTGATAAGTTCACCTCAACCATTTGTAGCTCAGGGAGGAGATCCCAAAGGTAACGGAACTGGTGGGTATATAGACAAGGAAACTGGTGCAGAACGTACTATACCCTTGGAAATCACGCCAAAAGGTGCAGAGGAGCCGATTTACGGCAAAACATTTAAGATGGCAAATGTTAACAAGGCACCAGAATTGCAACACAAAGCAGGTGCTCTGGCAATGGCGCGATCGCAAAATCCCAACTCTGCTTCTTCGCAGTTTTACTTCGCTCTGGCAGATTTAGCTTTCCTCGATGGTGACTACGCAGTATTTGGTAACGTCACTGAAGGAATGGATGTCGTAAACAAAATTAAGCAAGGCGATAAAATCGAGAATGCCAAAGTTACCAAAGGCGCGGATAATTTGAAGGATGCCGAGTAATTAGGATGGGGAGATGGGGAGATGGGGAGATAGGGAGATAATTAAAACTCCTTACTCCCTACCCACTACTCACTCCTCACTTCCGATTCTTGATTTCCAATCTAAAATCTAAAATCTAAAATCTAAAATTGGTTGAGGTTGTAGTTACTGGTATTGGTTTGATTTCCGCCCTAGGCGATAGCCTGGAGGATAGCTGGCAGCGTTTAATTGCAGGTGAATCTGGAATTAAACTCCATCAACCATTTCCAGAGTTACAAGCGCTTCCTTTAGGTTTGATTAGCAATCAACCAATTGAGTTAAGAAGTCTTACTCAAGAAGTTGTTAAATCTGCTTTGCAAGACGCTTCATTAATTCCACCTTTACCGGATTGCGGAGTTGTGATTGGTTCAAGTCGCAGCCATCAAGCGGAATGGGAGAGGATGGCAAGGTGGATGTATGGAGACAAGGAGACAAGGGGACAAGGGGACAAGGTAGAACAATTTTCTCCCCCTCTCCCCCTCTCCCCCTCTCCTCCTCTCCCCTTACCCCTCCTATGTTCATTACCTCATATGAACGCGATCGCTGCAGCGCGACTTGTGGGTGCGACTGGAATTGTACTCGCGCCGATGGCTGCTTGTGCTACTGGAATTTGGGCCCTTTTTCAAGGTTTTAACTTAATTAAATCTGGGCAAGCTCAGCGAGTAGTTGCAGGTGCGGTGGAAGCTCCAATTACGCCTTTGACGATCGCTGGTTTTAAAAAAATGGGGGCATTAGCGAAAACAGGTGCTTATCCTTTTGATATCAATCGGGAAGGTTTGGTTTTAGGTGAAGGTGGTGCAGTATTTGTTTTGGAATCAGCAGAATTAGCATGCCAGCGTGGAGCAAAGATATATGGTGAAATTTGCGGTTTTGGGTTGACTGCGGACGCTTATCATGCAAATCAACCAGACTCTGAAGGAAAAGGCGCAATTTTTGCTGTTAAACAATGTTTACATCGCTCTCATATTTCTCATAAAGATATTGATTACATTCACGCTCACGGTACTGCTACGCAGATGAATGACCGAGTAGAGAGTCTGGTTATACAAAAAATTTTTTCGGAACGAGTAGCGGTTAGTTCTACAAAAGGTACTACTGGTCATACACTTGGAGCTTCTGGTGCTTTAGGCATAGCCTTTTCTCTGATGAGTTTAAAGCATCAAATATTACCATCTACTGTTGGTTTGAAGGAATCAGAGTTTGATTTAAATTTAATTAAAGAAGCCTGTCGAACTGATATTAAGCAAGCTATGTGTTTTAGTTTTGGGTTTGGCGGACAAAATGCGGTTGTTGTTTTAAGAAAAGCGAGTAAGCTTTGAAATAATTGATAGTTGATATTGAAAATTTCAATATTTATTTATCTACCTAATATTACTTATGCTTTATGAAAAAAATATTTATAGATTTTGAGGGTACCCGTCAATTTCTAGATAAGTTAATCAAACTCTCTTGACGGACACCCATAAGATTTTTTTTCTTCTAAAAAAATTCTTATGGGAACCCTTGACGTTCCATACCATATTGGGTACGCCAGTATTGTCACTTGATATCATAATAAAAGTAGATAAATCTTAAATAAAATTTACCAATGCAGGTTTCCTCCTCTGGCTTGTCTAAAGTCAAACACTTGATTAAAGAAAAAATTCTTTTTGGTAACGAGCCTACGGCAGAGTTGTTGGCTATTCTTACCGTTTATTTTGTTCAAGGTATTTTGGGGCTATCACGTTTAGCTGTCAGCTTTTTCCTCAAAGATGAACTTGGGCTAAGTCCAGCTGAGGTTTCTGCCTTGTTTGGTATAACTGTTTTACCTTGGGTTATTAAGCCTTTATTTGGGTTCATTTCGGATGGTTTCCCCATATTTGGTTATCGACGACGGCCTTATTTAATTTTGTCGGGAATAATCGGAGCGATAGCTTGGATAGGTATGGCCACTTTAGTTCATAGTAGCCTGGCTGCGGTAACCGCGATCGCTTTAAGTTCGCTTTCGGTGGCGGTGAGTGATGTGATAGTAGACTCGCTGGTGGTACAAAGAGCTAGAGCAGAATCGCAAGCCGAAGCAGGAGCCCTACAATCGATTTGTTGGAGTGCTTCGGCATTTGGAAGTTTGATAACTGCCTATTTTAGCGGATTGTTATTAGAATATTTCAGTACGCGTACTATATTTTTGCTTACTGCTGCATTCCCGTTGATTGTTTCTGGAGTTGCTTGGTTAATTGCCGAGGCACCCGTAGAGCCAACTAAAGAAGGAGAGAAAAACAATAATTTTGAGGATGTTAAACAGCAAATAAAGTTACTACGTCAAGCCGTAACCCAAAAAGCAATTTGGCTACCTACTGCCTTTCTCTTCATATGGCAAGCTACACCTGGATCGGAATCGGCATTTTTCTTCTTTGCTACTAACGAGTTGCATTTTCAACCGGAATTTTTAGGAAGAGTACGTTTAGTAACGAGTGTTGCAGCTTTAGTTGGGATTTGGATTTTCCAACGTTTTCTCAAAAGCGTTCCATTTCGAGTTATTTTTACTTGGACTACGGTACTTTCAACAGTTTTTGGACTAACGACGCTGTTATTGGTAACTCATGCTAACCGTGCTTTAGGAATAGATGACCATTGGTTTAGTTTGGGTGATAATCTGATTCTGACGGTGATGGG
Organism: Cyanobacteria bacterium J06635_10; assembly: GCA_039820385.1. Lineage (GTDB taxonomy): Bacteria > Cyanobacteriota > Cyanobacteriia > Cyanobacteriales > Nostocaceae > Rivularia. The sequence goes on along the minus strand of JBCBQE010000167.1, from coordinate 4,903 downwards.
AGAAATCACCTTTATGCCGATTTTAGTATTGGCGGCAAGAATTTGTCCTCCGGGAGTGGAAGCGACTTTATTTGCATTATTGATGTCGGTATTTAACTTAGCTGGGTTAGTTTCCCAGGAGTTGGGTGCATTATTAACGCATTATTTAGGAGTTACCGAAACCAATTTTGATAACCTCTGGCTGTTGGTAACAATTACTAATCTCAGTACTTTGCTACCTTTAGTATTTATTAATTGGTTGCCAGAGAAAGGACAAGAAATTCCTCAAGAAACGCAGTCAACTTTAAAAGACAGCGACGAGCAAAAACTTTTGCCTAATTTAGTGCCAGAATTAATTTTACAAAAACCAGCAGAAGAAGTTGTTGATTAATGATAATTGAGCATCAGGGAGGGGGAGATGGGGAGATGGGGAGATGGGGAGATGGGGAGATGAGAGAAAAATTAAGAATCTAATAATTCGCACTGCCTCAGCGACTCTTATTGAGCACCACAGAGGTGGTGCTCATTTAAACGCATATCGATCGCATATTAATAAATAAATGGTATAACTATTTATTAATAAAATCTCATGCCCAATTCTCTATTATCAATTAAATAAAAATGCAAAATTTTCAACTTTACAAAGAAGCTTCAACAGTTGCAGAAAAATCCTATAACCGTCAAGATTGGCAGGGAGGATATCAATCAGTAACAGAAGAGTTTGATTATTGGATTGATGATATTGAAGGGGAAATACCACCAGAGCTAAATGGTACCCTATTTAGAAATGGTCCCGGTTTACTCGATATTAACGGACAAAATATTCATCACCCTTTTGACGGCGATGGGATGATTAGCCGGATTAGTTTTATTAATGGACGCGCTCATTTTCGCAATCGTTTTGTTCGTACTGAAGCTTATGTAGAAGAACAAAAAGCACAAAAAATTCTTTATCGGGGTGTATTTGGTACGCAAAAACCAGGCGGTTTGTTGGCTAATATTTTCGATTTTAACTTGAAAAATATTGCTAACACTAATGTTATTTATTGGGGTGGGAAACTGTTAGCATTGTGGGAAGCTGCAGAACCTCATAAGTTAGAGCCTCGCACCTTAGAAACTTTGGGTAAAGAATATTTTGATGGCGTTTTATCCCAAGGTGAAGCTTTTGCAGCACATCCACGTTTCGATCCTAGTTGCGAACAAGATAATGGTGCGCCTTGTTTGGTAAATTTTTCGATCAAACCGGGATTATCTACAACTATTACTATTTTTGAATTAGATACTACAGGTAAAATTGTTCGCAAGAGTGCGAGTAGCGTTCCAGGTTTTGCCTTTATTCACGATTTCGTGATTACTCCCAATTATTGTATATTCTTTCAAAATCCGGTTTCTTTTAATCCAATTCCTTTTGCTTTAGGAATGCGCGGTGCTGGAGAATGCATTAAATTTCAGCCGAATCAACCTACTAAGGTGATTGTGATTCCGCGTACCCCACCCCAACCCTCCCCGCAAGCAGGGATTCCGCGTACCCCACCCCAACCCTCCCCGCAAGCAGGGAGGGAGAAGAATCTGATGGGAGTAAAAATTCTGGAAACGCAATCGGGTTTTGTATTCCACCACGCTAATGCTTTTGAAAAAAATAACGAAATAGTTATTGATTCTGTTTGCTATGAAGATTTACCGCAAGTGGAACCCGAAAGCGATTTTCGAGAAACTGATTTTGATGCGATAAAACCCGGTCAACTTTGGCGGTTTCATCTTAATCTAGAAGATAGTACGGTAGGTTCTGAATTAATTGAAAGTCGTTGCTGTGAATTTCCTTGCGTACATCCGCAAAAAGTCGGACGCAGCTATCGTTATTTATACATGGGTGCTGCTGATGCTGCTAGCGGAAACGCGCCATTGCAAGCATTTGAAAAAGTTGATTTAGAAACTGGTACAAAACAAGTTTGGAGTGCTGCTCCTCGTGGTTTTGTTAGCGAACCGATTTTTGTACCCCGCAGTCTCCACGGCTCGGAAGATGATGGTTGGGTATTAGGTTTGATTTATGATTCAACTCACCATCGTTCGGATGTGGTAATTTTAGATGCCAAGGATTTAAATCAAGCACCAATTGCAAAGTTACACCTCAAGCATCATATTCCTTATGGATTGCACGGGAATTTTGTTCGTGAAGTGTTTATTGATTCGTAGTTAAACCCCACTCCAAGCCTCTCCCCTCGCGAGGGGAGAGGTTTGGAGTGGGGTTAGAGCTATTTGACGAAAGCTTACCCAAAATTACCCAAATATCATCATTTACTTTTGTAAATAAACTTTGGCGCTGTTTTGATGTTCTTGTAGTATGTTTAGGACATGCGGATTTATCTTTTCCAGCACGGCTTACCTGCTTAAAAGGAAACACCACTGGTCTCATCAGATAAGTTGAATATCAAAACCAGCGCTAACAGCGCCCCTGTGGTCAAGCTTTGCAGGTTAGAGTCTAGTTACCATGCCCTGTCTGGCAAGCCATCAGTGCACTTCAGGTGGTTGGTGTAATTCCAACTGGGAATCCTTGCATCGCCGTTGGTGTAAGGTGATTGTCCAAGATTGGGCAATGTTTTTTCAACGGTTTGGTAAATGTATTGTATTCAACTAAAAATCCCTATATTTAAAAACCCGGTTTTTTGAAAAAATCGGGTTTCTAATTATTCCCCAAAAATGATTAATCCAACTGACGCAACAATCTTTCAGCTTTAAGAGAATTTATTGCCATAGTTAAACTTTCTGTATCTTCAAAATTTCCGACGATTTTTCGGACATCATCTAGTTGTGAGATTGCTTTTTCTAAGTCGGAATCCGATAATTTTGCTGCATTTTCTCGATAGCTCAGAGCTATATTACTTATAGCTACAGCAGCTTGATTTGCAACCAAACTATCTATATCCTCCAAAGCCGCAATTAATTGAGGTATGCTAGCTCGAGCATCTATTCCTATTCTGCCTAAGGCTTCAACTGCATTTAAGCGTACATTTGAGTCAACATCTAGCATTGCTTCTATCAGTGCTGGCACGCTATCTTCTGCTTCTTCTCCGATTACACCAAGTAATTGAGCCGATTCGGCTCTAACTGATGCTTCTTCATGGCTTAAATTAGCAATATATTCAGGAACGATACTTCTGGCATCTGAAGGAAATTTACCTAAAGTTTCAGCAGCTTTTAAACGAACTTTTTTGTTGTTATCTTCCAATAGTATTTTCAAAGTGGGAACAGCAGCTTTTTCTTTTACTGCGATATCACCCATAGCATTAAGAGCATTAACGCGAACTTCTTCGTTTTCGTCTCTTAATGCCTCAATAATTGTAGAAGAAACAACTTTATTTTCACTACCAATTCTACCCAAAGCGTAAATTGCATTAGCACGAAGATTTATATTTGTGTGTTGCGATGCTTTTATCAGGTATGGAATTGCAGGAGTTGCTCTAGAGCCTATTCCGCCTAAAATCTCTGCAATCTGGCTTTTTACTGAAACTTTCTCTGTTTGTAATGCTCCAATTAAACTAGGAACAGCTTTTACTCCGATGTGATTTAAAGCATATGCAGCGCTATAACGAACTGACTCATCTTCATCTTTCAAAGCTTTTATTAAGGCTTTAACTCCCAAGTCAGTTTTCTTGATATTCGCTAGTGCAAAAGCTGCACGTTGACGAACTAATGGTGATTCATCTTCCAGTGCTTTAATCAAGCTTGGTGTCGCAAAAGCCCTTTTTGAATGACTTATGTAACTTAAAGTAAATGCAGCGATATAACGAACTGATACTTGTTTATCCTGCAATGCTTTAATGAAAATGTGTACTCTTGAACTATTGCGAACTAGTTTACTGAAAGCTGGAATATCTGTTGCAGCTATACTATTCATTGCAGAAGCAGCACCGTTACGAACTGATTCGTCTCTATCTTGTAAAGCCTGTATCAAAGCTGGAATAGCGGTTTTAGGTTTACCTATATTCCCTAGAGCCAAAGCTGCACGACGACGAACTAATGGTGATTCATTTTGTAATGCTTGAATCAGAATTGGTGCAGCTAAACCAGCTTGCTTTCCACCAATATAACTTAAGGCAAGTGCACCGCTATAACGAACTAACGGCTCTTTATCTTTTAATGTTTGCTGAAGAGATGGCAAAGATACTTTTGTATTCTTCTTTATCCTAGCTATTGCGATCGCAGCCAGAGAGCGCACCCACATATCTTTGCTTTGTAATGCTTTTATCAAAGCTGGTATTGCTGGCGAGCCTATTTGTTGTAGCGATTCTATTGCTTTGTGTCGTTCATCCTCATCTATACTCTTAAATTTATTAATATAAAGATTAATTGTGACATTATTAGCTTCTTGTCCCCAACTAATAGGAGTAGAAAATAATAGTAAGAAATAACACGATAAAATAGCCGTAAAATAAGAAGCAAGTGCAGTCAAACGAATCAACGAAATTCTCGTTTTTGTCTTATTTCGCACAAAAATTCCTCTGCTGACAACTTTGGTCATCTACGATCATTGTACGCAAGGAATAACGGCTACGCAGTACTATTTTTAACTAAAGGTTTACTTTAATACTGAAAAAATTACATTTTTAATAATCTATGCTAAAAGGTCTATACTTTAGGATTATCAGGATTGAAAATATGTATATTGGAATAGGGAATAAGCAATATATAGTTGTTATTTTTGATTAAATGCAGAGGGTACAAAAAGGTTGTAAAAATTACTTATTAATTAATTTCTTCAGATGGTAAAATACTCTGGGTTGTAGATACACAAAATACATATTTCTAGTGGGAGCCGAACAATTCCCTATTTATATAATTTAGCGAGTTGTTCGACCGATCGTACTTCATACAATTTATAGTAATTGTTGATTGAGCATAGTACAAAATCTAAGTTGTTTCAAAT
>JBCBQE010000166.1:0-9860 GCA_039820385.1 Cyanobacteria bacterium J06635_10 | reverse complement strand
CGGCTGAAGCTGAGTCTGGCTATATCTCCACGGGAGCTCAGCAATGTTGCAGCTTTGCTCAGTGTTTGGTGTATAGCTGAAGATCTCGGCTACAAAGCGGTAATGTTTAATTTGGTCTTTGAAACCAATATACCTTCAATTCGGCTTTGGGAATCTCTAGGATTTCAAACTATCGGACAAATCCCCGCTGCGGTGGAGTTAGATCGCAATCAAACCACAAATGCTTTGATAATGTACCGTCGTCAATTAATACTCCCAGAAGAAGGAGTTAGGAGTCTTGTGTTAGGAGTTGGGAGTTGAGAGTTAATAATTAGAAATGAAACTAAAAGAAAGTAAATAGTCATCATTGATATATTGAGAACTGATTTATAAGCATCGTGCGGCAAGCCAGAGGGCATAAATGTTAGGATTGCCACTGAGAGCTAAAAGTGCATAGAAGGAAAAAGAACTGAATGGAAGAATTTGAAAAGTCAATATCCTTTGACGGACGGGATATTCGACTGAAAGTAGGCTTGTTAGCTCCCCAGGCTGGCGGGTCTGTAATGATACAATCTGGGGACACCGCAGTATTGGTAACAGCGACGCGATCGGAAGCAAGAGCGGGAATTGATTTTCTACCTTTGACGGTAGATTATGAAGAGAGATTATATGCAGCAGGTAGAATTCCCGGAGGTATTCTCAGAAGAGAAGGGCGGCCTCCAGAAAAAGCAATTCTTACGAGTCGTTTGATCGATCGTCCTTTACGTCCTTTGTTCCCTTCATGGTTGCGAGATGACTTACAAGTCATAGCAACCACTCTTTCGGTAGATGAACAAGTACCACCAGATGTGCTAGCAGTCACAGGTGCAAGTATTGCTACCTTAATGGCAAAGATTCCCTTCAACGGACCAATGGCTGCAGTACGAGTTGGTTTAGTGGGAGATGATTTCATTATTAACCCCACCCATGCAGAAATTCATGCTGGAGACTTGGATTTAGTCGTTGCAGGTACGCCCGATGGTGTAATCATGGTGGAAGCGGGAGCCAATCAACTACCAGAACAAGACATTATCGAAGCCATTGAATTTGGTTACGAAGCCGTGCAAGATTTAATTCAAGCACAACAGGATTTGATTGCAGAACTCGGTATTGAAATTATTGCCGATTCTCCGCCGGAAGTAGACACTACTCTCGAAAGCTTTATTAGCGATCGCGCTACCGATGGAATTAAAAAAGTTCTGTCGCAGTTCGATTTGGGTAAAAAAGAACGCGATGAAGCAATAGAAGCCATAAAAGAGGAAATCTTAGCAGCGATCGAGGAATTACCAGAAGAAGACGCAATCCGAGTTGCAGCAACGGAAAATACTAAGGCAGTAGGCAATACTTTTAAAGCTATAACTAAAAAGCTAATGCGCCGTCAAATTGTTGAAGATGGCGTTCGTGTTGATGGTCGTAAGCTTGATGAAGTTCGTCCTGTATCATGTCAAGTAGACTTGTTGCCAAAACGAGTTCACGGTAGCGGTTTGTTTAACAGGGGACTCACCCAAGTGCTATCCATTTGTACCTTGGGAACGCCAGGAGATGCTCAAAACTTAAACGATGACCTGCAATCGGACCAGCAAAAGCATTATCTCCACCATTATAACTTCCCACCATACTCTGTTGGAGAAACTAAGCCTTTACGTGCGCCGGGACGAAGGGAAATCGGTCACGGAGCCTTAGCAGAACGAGCGTTATTGTCTGTATTACCACCAAAGAATCAATTCCCCTACGTACTTCGAGTTGTATCCGAGGTACTTTCTTCCAACGGTTCTACATCAATGGGTTCGGTATGTGCTTCTACACTAGCGTTAATGGATGCCGGTGTACCAATTACCAAACCCGTTAGCGGTGCGGCGATGGGTTTAATTAAAGAAGATGAGGAAGTACGTGTTTTGACTGATATTCAAGGTATCGAAGATTTCTTGGGAGACATGGACTTTAAAGTCGCCGGTACCGATTCCGGCATCACCGCTTTGCAAATGGATATGAAAATCTCCGGTTTAGCCTTGGAGACTATTGCCCAAGCTATTCATCAAGCGAAAAGTGCCCGACTGCACATTTTGGAAAAAATGCTCGCTTGCATTGAACAACCGCGTGAGGAAATGTCACCCTTTGCTCCACGTTTATTGAGCATCAAGATCGATCCAGATATGATTGGTTTGGTGATTGGACCTGGAGGTAAAACCATCAAAGGAATTACTGAAGAGACCGGTGCTACAATTGACATCGAAGATGATGGAACCGTGACAATTGCCGCTCTGGATGAAAATAAAGCTAAAAAAGCCCGCTTTATTATCCAATCAATGACGCGGAAGCTCAATGAAGGCGATGTTTATGTTGGTAGAGTAACTCGAATTATACCGATAGGAGCCTTTGTCGAGTTTTTACCCGGTAAAGAAGGGATGATTCACATTTCCCAGCTAGCGGACTACCGAGTTGGTAAAGTTGAAGATGAAGTAGCAGTTAGCGACGAAGTAATCGTCAAAGTTCGGGAAATTGATAACAAAGGTAGAATAAATCTTACCCGCTTAGGCATTCACCCAGAACAAGCAGCAGCCGCGCGAGAAGCTGCCTCTAACAGTTAAACCTAAGGATTTTAGTTTTAAGGGCACTGCGTTACGGTTGATAACTTGCGCTCCGGTGAAGCAGTAAAATATTGGGGTTTCCCCAAGGGCAGTAACTGCTAACTCTTCCCAGATGCCATTAAAGTGTTGCTTCCGGCATAAGCCGAACTGTAGCTTCCACTGAACGCACAAAGTATGCCCGTGGTACCCGTAGGGTAAGCCACTGCGTTACGGGATTCCCGTTGTAGCGAGTGGCGCAACCCGGATGGTGAAGCAGCGTGGAAAGTGGGCGGTTCCCCTACTTGTTGTTGCTGCCCTCGTATTAGTCTTTCGAGAGAACTGAACCTCTTAGCTGCCCCTAAGCCTCACAAGCGCGGCTCGCGCCTAAACCGCAACTTCCGCCAAACAGGCGAAGTAGACTACTCCGGGTACCTCGGCGGCGAGTTACCCCCGTTGTAACAAGTGTCCGGAATTGTGAATCGATCGCAAATCTAAAATCCGCGCCGCAATTTGAAATATGAATATTAATTAAGATTAACCACCAGGGACATTAAGAAGTTTTCCATTAAGATGAAATCTATCTTTTATGTATTTATCGCTTGGTGGTTCAATTTCAAGAATTTATTACATTAGAATAGAAAAAAATTAAAGTTATGTTACCTTATGTTAAGTATAGGGCTTACGCAAAAGTAATGAAAAATCCCCCCAACCCCCCTTTCTTCAAGGGGGGCTTTGCGTAAATCCTTTTAATAGTACAAATAATTAATCAGTCGGTATTGCAATAAATCGTGAGTTCTAAACGACTACCGCAAACCACAGCCCACGTCAGGATTACCAGACAATCGTGGCAAAACGGTTTACTAGAAGGTGAAGTAAAAGCAGGTGAATTTGAGTGGAAATTTCAATGGCATTTTCGTCAAGGAGAGTTATCGATTACACCTTCTCAAGGTCGAGCTTTAATCAAAGAACCTCTCAGCCGATTTTTGGAACAAAAAGACTATGAACTCGAACCGGGAGGAGATTACATTTTTACGATTCGAGCCGAACTTTAAAAATAAGGTCAAATATCAAAACTCAAAGGTTAAGGCTTAAATTTCAAAGGTTCAATATTTGTGGAAAATGAAATTATCACTTTTAACTCATAACTTTTCTCCCCCCTTCCCCTTCCTTGTCTCTCTTCCCAGCCTACTCAGTCAGACGGTTAAGATATCTTTCGATCAGTAAGATGGCAACAATATCATCAATTGGCCGTGGTGGTGTTCTCATTCCTTTGGGCAATAGTTTGGTTAATCCTTTGGGTGGATACATTAACCAGTAGCGATCCCGTGCTTCCAAACTTGTATAACGCTCATCTACTAAAATAATATTTACTGTCGGGGATAATTTTTCTTGTATTTGTTGTTTCCAATGCTTTGCTGTGGTTTGGTCTCCCATTACTAATAAAGAAATTGGATATTTTTGATACAAAACCTCAATAGTGGCGATCGCCTCGCTAGCGGATACAACTTCGTGTAACTGAAGTTGTCTATCAAGTCCCATTAAAGCCACACCACACTTGTCTCGACCAGGATCGAAACCTAAAATCACCGAGTCGGAAGGTGAAAATTTACGGGAAGTCATATAAAATACTGTTAAATTATACTTATAGTCAGAAGATGTTAAGTTAAGAAAATTGGTTGAAGAACAATACTTTTCAAGACAACTGCTGCATGAATTATCTCACGTACTAAAAACTATTTTTCCATTTAAAATTGCTACCAGTTTAACTTTTAACGGTCCGGCTCTGTAAGTATCTTGGGCGGCAACAGCTTTGATATCTAACGATTGATCGTACCGTCGTAATAAAGCGAAAAACCGAATAAAAGTACCATCTATTTGAATACTTTGTAAAATACCGGCATTACGCGCGCGAAATTGAGAGGCGGAAATTAATAACTCCAGTCGCTGTCGTATTTGATCTGATGTCATGGCTGTGGGATCTGCTGTAGTAGTTGCTAGCACCTCGCCTCTTTGAAATACTACTTGATTGGGTGCTGCGTCAGCAAAAAATTCGATGCGCTTTTCTCCTCTGACATAATTTCCCGCAGAAAAAATTCGCACCACATATTCTCTACCGTCATCAATCTGCTTGCTCAATTGCTCAATTTGTTTAGCAGTAGCAAACAGAATTGGTTTCTCATCTGAAGAAGAATTACTTCCAGGTTCGCTTAATTGTTTGAGAGCCGAACGGTTTGCTGACTGCAATAGTTGAATTACCGCTTGTTTGGCAGCATCAGGTTTTTCAACGCGAACTACTGCTTCGGCAATGACTTGCCCGCGTACTAATGCCAGCTTACCCAAACGCAAATCCCGATTGGATTGTCCCAACTTTGCAAGTTGCTGTTCCAAAGAAGACTGCTGTCTTTCGAGCTCGGAAAGACGAGCTTGTTTTTGATTAATCACTTTTTGGCGTTGAGTAATCATTTTCTCACGCAAAGCAATTTCTGAATTACGCTGTTGAATTTGCTTATCAAGTTGACCAATTTTTTGATCGCGCCGTTCAATTGCCTCTTGACGTTTAGCTAATTCCCGATCGCGTCTGTTAATTGCAGTTTCAGCTTGGGATAGGGCTTTTTTGGCTTCTGCATATAATCGCTGTCTTTCTGCCTTGAGTTGCCTAATTTCTTTGATGTTGTTATCTCTTTCATTAATTATGTTTTGCAACTCTTCAATGGCTTTTTTATAGCGATTGGCAACTTGATTTAGTTTGCTTTGGGTACTTTGCAATAAAGCTTGAGTGCGAGCTTGCTGCTTGATGGTTTGATTGAGTTGGGCTTGGGTTTTCTGTTGCTTGATGTTTGCAGCTTGTAAGGAGCGGTTGATTGCCTGCAAATCTTTTTGTGCTTGCGCTTGTTGCTTCCTAGCTTCCCCTAACTCCTTTTTAGTAATTTCTAAATTATTCGCTGTACCTTCAAGCTGCTCGCGCTTCCGCCTCAAATCTTTTTGAATATCCTCAAGCTCAAAGACTCCCTTACGCAATCCTTCATCAACTAAAAATAAACTTGCTAAAGTTGATGCCGAAATTCCAATTCCCGTCAGAATCGTCACCACAACAGCAGTTTTTTTGGGACGCAGGTTGAACAGTGAGAGCCGTTTCTTGCCCACCCGCGTGCCAATGCGATCGCCGACGGTGGCAATTACGCCTCCCAAAATTAAGATTGCCGTTATTAGGATAAACGCGGTGGTCATAGAATAGTGCCGAATTCATCCTTCCACATACAGCCTACTACTTCCAGTTATTGTGTGTGGGAAAAGGTCAATAAGGCAAGAGCTGAATATACTTAATTTCCAGGTAATCGCTCACTTTTAGGAATAAAAGTGAAATTTTAAGCTACAAATTTCCTTTGTGTTGGTAAGCAGGCTAAGAGTTATTCAACCTTGAGCCGAGCAGTTCAACTAAAATATTCGCATTAATCGGTGCTTTTTGTATTTGGTTGAGTGGCTCGAACTACCCGCCTGTTGGAGTCTTAAAAAATGGACATTTCAAATAAAGCCTATGCCGCACTGTACTAGTATGCTTGGGCGTTCGTCTGAGATTCTGGCATTCAAAAGTATTATTTTCTCTAGCTTTGACGACATTTTACGAATGGTTGATTTATGTTAGGCGCACCCTCTCTATGCCCGCAGCTACAATTTACACCTTAGCCAATTGGACGCTAATGGGCGGAAATATTTATGAAATAAGCTCTGCCCCTGCATTTTTAGAAATAGTTGTAACCTCACCATTTAAGATTACAACCTACCTTTCCCATAAATAAGGTTGACCAATGCCAAGAGTAATTTTAATCAAAGCTCTCGGAATTTTGGGGAAAATACGATTAAAAAGTTTTCAAGGAATTGGCAGCAGCCTCAATTATCATTCATCTGCTACCAAAATAAAAGCATCTGTAATATTAACCGAATAATTTAGAACTGTCGGTATGATAATTTCAGATGTGTTTTTTCAAGAATCAAATCAACCTTTGCCTGCCATATATAAAGCACTATGAATACCTCCGATTAACAGAATTTTCCTCATTACCCGAAGAAGCGTCACTTTAAGTAAATTGCCGACTTAAACTAACTGGCTTGTGTACGGTAATCTTCTTTTTGTGGATTGAAATCATCTTTTTTTCTCGTAGATCGCCTAATAATCTTGTAACGGTAACGCGAGTTGAACCAATTGCTTCTGCAATTGCTTGATGAGATAACTTTAAATCGATGGTGATCCCATCAGCACAAGGCACTCCAAAATCTCGACACAAAATTAGTAAAAAACTCACTAATCTAGAACCCATATCTCGGTGAGCAAGAGTCTCAATCATCATCTCTGTCTGTAATATCCGCGAAGATAGTCCTCGCAGCATCAACATAGATAATTCTGGATTTTCTTTGAGTGCTTGCTCTACTTGTTCAATTGGAGCGGAGAGCAATTCTACTGGTGTGAATGCTACCGCATGATAAAAACGATCCGATTTGTTTCCTGTTAATAAGGATAAAACTCCAAAAACGCTATTTTCTCGCAGCAATGCCACCGTTATTTCTTCTCCTGCCTCATACACCCTGGAGAGCTTCACGGCACCTTTAAGAAGAAAATAAACTCGTTCGGCTGGATCGCCAGGAAAAAATATCGTTTTATTGCGTTCAAAGGTTTCTACAACTGGCGGAAAAGCTCCAGTTGCCATTTGACGAAACACATTTGCTAGGGCTTTATCTTGTGTCACAATCATCTCCCTTCCCCTACCCAATGCCGGAATAATTAAAACAGATTACCGTATATTACACCTGAAAAATCAAGATTGCATTGTCAACCTTTTTGTACTTTCCTATACTTAACCTCACAAGCTCATTACTATTTGTTCATCATGATACATAAATTTTAGCTCTGAAATCTACTAATTTTCACGAGTTATTTAGCTAGTTTATTTTGTCAATAATTTTGATGAAGAAATATTGAAAGTTTCGTAAACAATAAGCATTGATCAAAGTAGCAGCCTTCTAACAACATTGATTACATCTCCGGATAAATCGGATTTAAAAGTAAGAGAAATCAGTCTAATATCTAGTATGCTCAACCATGAAGCATTTCTAAATAGGGAATTTTTATGCTGGATCTGACTGGGAAAAACGCCCTGGTTACAGGTATTGCTAATAACCGTTCTATCGCTTGGGGTATTGCCCAACAACTGCACAAAGCGGGAGCAAATATTGGTGTTACTTACTTGCCTGATGAGAAAGGAAAAATGGAGAAAAAAGTTGCGGATTTGGTGGAACCACTTTCTCCTAGCTTGTTTTTGCCATGTAATGTTCAAGATGAGGAACAAGTAAAATCAACTTTTGATGCCATTGAGGAAAAATGGGGTTCTGTAGATATTTTGATCCATTGTCTTGCTTTCGCAAAAAAAGAGGACTTAACCGGAGGTTTTAGCGAAACTTCTCGTGGGGGATTTAATTTGGCTTTAGAAATAAGTGCTTATTCCTTAGCACAATTGGCTGGTGCAGCCAAGCCTTTAATGAAGCAAGGGGGAAGTATTGTTACTTTGACTTACTTAGGCGGACCCCGTGCAATTCCCAACTACAATGTCATGGGAGTAGCTAAAGCGGCATTAGAATCTAGCGTGCGTTATCTCGCAGCAGAACTCGGAGAGCAAAATATTCGCGTCAATGCTATTTCGGCTGGCCCCATTCGTACTTTGGCTTCTAGTGCGGTAGGCGGTATTCTAGATATGATTCACCATGTGGAAGAAGTTGCTCCTCTTAAACGCACTGTTACCCAGATAGAAGTGGGTAATGCAGCAGCTTTCCTATGTAGCGATTTAGCTAGTGGTATTACAGGTCAAGTTCTGTATGTAGATGCAGGATACGAAATTATGGGAATGTAATCGTTAAATTTCCCATTTTTTAAGATTATCTTTAGAATTTCACGAATTTTTAGCCCTCACCCTCGAAGGGTGGGGCTACTAAAACAAAGCCCACCAAGGTGGGCTAAAAGTTAATAGGATGGGAGTTTTTTTAGGTGGAAGAAATTTGACTTATTCAATCCAAAATCTAAAATCTAAAATCTAAAATTCGGTTAAGCAAGGGATAATATATTTACAGTTTTTTAATAAGTGCAGCTGCTATGCGCTCAATCGAACGTCCTGCAATCTCTTCAAATAACAATAACACTAATTTTAGCCCTCGTATTGCTACCGTTAGCCGTACTACCGGGGAAACAGACGTGCAAGTTACTCTCAATTTAGATGGTACTGGTAACTGTAACGCTCAAACCGGTATTCCCTTTTTAGACCATATGCTGCATCAAATTTCCTCCCATGGACTGATTGACTTAGAAGTCATAGCCAAAGGCGATTGGGAAATTGACGATCACCACACTAACGAAGATGTAGGTATTACATTAGGACAAGCTCTCAAACAAGCACTTGGCGATCGCAAAGGTATTGTCCGTTTCGGTCATTTTCTCGCTCCTCTCGATGAAGCTTTGGTTCAGGTAGCGTTGGACTTTTCGGGAAGGCCTCATTTAACTTACGGTTTAGAAATTCCCACTCAAAGAGTAGGAACTTACGACACTCAATTAGTGCGGGAATTCTTTGTGGCAATTGCGAATAATAGTCAAATGACGCTGCATATTCGTCAACTTGACGGTATTAATTCTCATCACATTATTGAAGCTACATTCAAGGCTTTTGCTAGAGCAATGCGAATGGCTACAGAAATCGATCCAAGGCGTGCTAGTACTATTCCTAGTTCTAAGGGAGTGTTGTAATTGGTAATTGATAATTGATAATTGATAATTAGTTTGTAGGGTGTGTTACGGCACGAAATATTTAGTTGAAAAGTTATTACGCTTCAAAATGCCGTAACGCACCATCATAGCTATTAAGAAGAAGCTCTAATTGTTTGTGGCACTCGAACTACTAAAGCGATGAATCTCACTGCCATATAAAAACACATTGCTAGCCATAATAGATGACTATTATGAAATTGCCATGAGATTACTGCTAGAGGTACAAAACCTAACAAACTACCAATGATAACTCCATTACGAAGTATTGCACCTTGAGTTAAACCTAAGAAATAACCATCTAAAATAAACGAAAGGGAACTAAATGCTAATACTGGAAATAACCACAGAATATAGGAATGTAATTGTTTAATTACTTCTAAGTGATTCGTCAATAGTGCAAATAAGAAATCTGGAGCGGAGATAAACAGTGAAGCTATAATCATTCCCACAGCAAGACTACTTATACCAGA
>JBCBQE010000165.1:0-9887 GCA_039820385.1 Cyanobacteria bacterium J06635_10 | reverse complement strand
AGCCTGAAAACCGCTATTTTTATCCATAAAATTCCAAAATACCGACTATTATCAGCATTTCAGACAATTAATAATCTATTTATTTACACCACACTATAATATGCTTTTCTATAAAAAAACCTAACCATCTTATTATTGTTAGGTAATAGTTTTATTTACTTATGCTTAAGGGCGCAAATAATAATTTAGTAAGGACCAAAAAATAAATTTCCAGGAGCCTCAGGATCGTCGCTAGTATGGAATTGTCTTAGTAATTCTACAAATTCGTCTTTAGATATAAGACTGTCACCATTAAAATCTATTTTAGGAAAGGTTTCCTCGGCTATTTCTTCAGGAACTCGCCAACCCGAAAGAACTTTTTTGTATTCTTTGACAGTAATGACACCATTTCCATCTAAATCAAATAAGTCGAAAACTTGACTAGCAATATCGACAACAGTTCGGTACATTGATGGATCCTGAATACGGCGATCGCAATGTTCTAGCCATTCCTCTAACTGAACTTTTCCATCGTTATCTTTATCCGTATCCTTTCTCAGATGTTCCCAATCCTCTATAAACTTAGTATGGAGTTGATTATACTCTGGTGAATTCGCTTTCAGATTACAGACTTGG
This sequence comes from Cyanobacteria bacterium J06635_10, assembly GCA_039820385.1. GTDB lineage: Bacteria > Cyanobacteriota > Cyanobacteriia > Cyanobacteriales > Nostocaceae > Rivularia. The sequence continues at coordinate 9,272 of JBCBQE010000165.1, read as the reverse complement.
GCTAAATTTTGAAAGATGATTTCAAAGTCTCTCCTTTCCACTATACCGCTTCCATCTGTGTCATAGACATCGAATAGTCGAGTCCATTTTCTTGTTTGAAGTTCGGTTAACATAGCTTGTTGTTATGTATTCAAAGTTGTATCTAAATTTAACATAAGTGATTATACATAAATAATCTTGAAATAAATGTCTAATAAATCACTTTATCCCTCAGCCTCATCCCAAAATCTCCCATTTACCCGAAATTTATCACCGGGAGACACCTCCACGCTTTATTCCTCACTCTTGTCATCTCCGTCGATCAAGAATTAGGAGTAATCCCCAACATCCTTGGCATTTAGGCTCTGTCGATTTATATATTACCAGCATTCAAGGCACTCCCCAATCTACTCAACCTTGGGCAAATGCTTCCACTTACACACAACGAACAAGCAAGCGAATCAGAGCGGATTATTTCTATCAATTTTGCGACTGTTAGGGTACGGAACAAAAAACTAGAATCAATCTTGATCTCCAATTTTAAGATTCAAGCTAAAATCCAAGATTAATTTAACCATAAACAGCTTCTGGTCTCACAATTAAATCACCATTAGGTCTACGATCGATGACATAATGTTCAAAGCTATCGATCGCTACATCGAAATGCTGTGCTAAGCGCTGTTTGATTACACTGTCGTTTACGTCTTCTGATAAACCTAATTCACTTTTTTGCATATCATAAGAACGACCTTCAAATCTAATATGAATCATCTTCAACACCTCTACAGGAATCATCTTTATTAATTTAGGACTTATGCAACCGGCACATTACAATATTTGACTATTTCATACTACAATCATAATACATAAGATATCAAATCTTCAAAAATCAGAGCGATCGAGCGCGTATCTGAAGAATATAGGGGCGATCGCCATTCTCCTACTCAAATCTATTGAGACGATGTTAGGCTGAAGTATTCAAATTTACATAAAAATACTTCCAAAATTCGTCATGTCAAAATTATTGCCTGCAACTTTGATAACAACCTCGCTAATATTCGGATTTACAGCAAATCTAAGTCCTACAATAGCGGGAACTTGTGCTTCTAAGTGTGGCCCAAAACCACTTCAATTTACACCAGGTCAATTTGTCCGAGTAGAAGTAATGAATAAGACACCAAACTTGGTATATATCGAGAAGCCACGAAGTACTAACCCAATTCCTTTACGACCCGGAAAGAAAGTACGATTAGAATACGGACATGGTACAGAACCAAATATATCAGTAGTTTTCTGGAACGAAGACGGATTGTCTTTAAAAGCAAACCTTTCTAAACCAAACTTTGGTACCTTACAGGTAGAATTACGTCCTGAATGGCGCATTGGTGGCGATCGCGGTGTATATTTACGTGATGATGGTCGTGTAACTTTACTTTGAGGAGTTAGGAGTTAAGAGTTAGGAGTTGGGAGTTGGGAATTAAATTTGATCAACTCGGTTTTGGGAATATGCCAATTTTACAAAAAGCCCGCAGGTTGTAAACCTGGGGCTACATTTACAAAGCCTGCCTCCGCAGGCTAAAAATCCCGGTTTTGAGAAACCCACCTGAGTGTAAAATATTTTTTCCACTTGGATGCTAGATCAAAATGTTTTGAAATAATCTTGAAACTATTGCGACATTCGTAGGTTAATGTAGTTAACTGTCTTTGTGGTTAATTTTAAATTATAACTCCGCGAGTTCCCAACTCCCAACTCCCAACTCCTAACTCCTTCTTAATATATGCCAGACGAACTTAAACCATTACCTCGTCGTCAACGTTTACCCAAACAACGCTGGCAAATTTATCCTCAAAAAACAGAATTAGCCCAAAAACTGGCAATGGTGACTAATATGTCACCCTTAATTAATCAATTGCTGATCAATCGCGGCTTTGATTCACCTGAAATTGCACAAATATTTTTACATCCACAGTCGTTAATTTTACCCGAACCATTAGATGAATTTCCGGATTTAGCAGCGAGTGTAGAGTTATTACAAAACGCAATTTCTTCACAAGAGAAAATTGCTATTTGCGGAGATTATGATGCTGATGGCATGACTAGTACTGCATTACTATTAAGGAGTCTGCGGACTTTTGGTGCTGATGTCGATTATGCTATCCCCAGTCGAATGCACGAAGGTTATGGCATTAACAAAAGAATAATCGAGGAGTTTCACCTTGAAGGTGTAGGGTTAATTTTAACGGTAGATAATGGTATCTCGGCATTTGAACCCATCGCTAGAGCCAAGGAATTAGGATTAAAAACAATTATTACAGACCATCACGACATTCCCCAGCAATTACCCCCAGCCGACGCGATTTTGAATCCTAAACTACTTCCAAAAACTTCGGTTTATCGTGGTGTTGCCGGTGTGGGAGTGGCTTATATTTTAGCGATGTCTTTAGCGCAACAGTTAGGGAGAACTGAGGAAATATCAGATACGATGTTAGAGTTGTTCGCTTTAGGAACAATTGCAGATTTAGCACCGTTAGTGGGGGTTAACCGTACTTGGGTAAAACGTGGTTTACGGTTATTACCCAAATCTAAAATATCTGGCGTACAAGCCTTAATTCAAATGGCTGGGGTACAAGCACGGGGAAGTTTGGCAGCAACAGAGAAGGAAAAATCAAAATTTATCGCTACAAATTCTAAAAATTCCAAATCCTTAAAACCTGACGATATCGGTTTTCGTTTAGGGCCGCGAATTAATGCTATTGGTAGAATCGGCGATCCCCAAATTGTGATAGAATTGCTCACCACTGATGATATGGGGATAGCACTCGAACGTGCGATGCAGTGCGAATCTACTAATGCCAGTCGTCAGGAGATGTGCGAGCAAATTGAGAAGCAAGCCATAGAAGTTGTCGAAACCGAATATGTAGATTCTTTAAAAGATGACCGAGTTTTGGTTCTCGTTCAACCAAACTGGCATCATGGGGTAATCGGTATTGTTGCTTCCCGCTTAGTCGAACGTTATGGAGTTCCGGTATTTATCGGTACTTATGAAGATGATAAGCATATTCGGGGTTCGGCGCGGGGAATCCCTGAGTTTAATGTCTTTGAAGCTTTACAATCTTGCCATGAAAACTTGGGTAAATACGGAGGGCATAAAGCGGCTGGAGGCTTTTCTTTACCAACAGAAAACCTAGAAGCAGTGCGTCAGGGTTTGAGTGAGTTTGCTAACCAATGTCTTGAACCCCAGCATCTCAAACCTTTGCTCAAAATTGACACTTTAGCGAATCTCGATCAAGTTAACCGAGAGCTTTACCAACAACTGAATGCTTTAGAGCCTTGCGGAATTGATAACCCAAATCCAGTTTTTTGGACTCCTAACGTTAAAATAGTGGAGCAGCAAATCGTTGGCAAAGGTCATATCAAGTTCACAGTTGCTCAAATTATCGAGGAACAACAATATAAAGTCAAAGGTATAGCTTGGCGATCGCGCGATTACTTTCCTTTACCAGAACGAGTAGATATCGCTTATAAACTTAAAGAAAACAACTTTAACGGTAATACTTCTATTGAGTTGGAACTATTAGGCGTAAGGCTTCCAACTGGTTCTCAATTCTTTTTTACCTACAGCGGTAAACCAGTGAGAGCCACATTTGAATACAATCATCGTCAGTATATATGCGGCATCTATGAAAACGGTTCTTCAGCAGAATTAAGAATTAAAAGTCCTGAAAACAAAATTTTAGCAGTTCAGCCAGGACGTGATATCGGTTTATTAGGAATCAATCGCGAACAAGCTCAAGAAGTCGATATTTCGCAATATCCATACAGCAATATCATTCAAGCTGCCTTGAATGCTTTAAAATCGGTGAAAAGTTAGGAGTTAAGAATTGGGAGTTAGAAAATAAACTCATAACTCCCTTGGAAAAAATTACATATCACCACCGCGAAATGCGAGCACAAAAATTACTGCAGGTCCAGCCAGCATTATTAATCCTACAGACGCTAGCTGAAAAATCACTTCCCAATTAATATTGGCTAAAGCTTCCATTCTGTCCTCCCAATTGTCTTAAAAAAAACGAATAAGAAAATTCTTTCCTGGATATAGATCATATCCGGCAATTAGGGCTTAATTTTAATTTACTTAATAAAAGTATACAAAAAAACATAAAAAAATAAAATTCAGAAATAGATTTTAATTTTTTGTCTGTAAAGAAATGTTTTGAGGAGATTATTGATGATGGGGTACTTATCCTATAAAATAATGTGATTCTGAGGTAATGGTCCAAAATTACTTAACTTCCCAAAGAAATAGTCCCCCTTTAATTATATTGATAAGCAAATCAAATCAATGGCAACTTGGCAATGTGTAAAGCAGTGTGGAGCCTGCTGCTATCTTGAACCTGCAGAGCGTCCCGATTTAGAAGAATTTTTATCTCCGGAAGAATTAGACAAATATCTGAGTATGGTTGGCGTTGATGGATGGTGCGTAAACTACAACCATAATACGCGAGAGTGCAGTATTTATGCCGACCGTCCGCGTACTTGCCGTGTAGAAGCAGAAGTATTTAAAGACTTATTTGGTATTGAACCAGAAGAATTAAACGATTTTGCTATAGAATGCTGTTATCAGCAAATTGAATCACTATATGGCGATCGCAGTTTTGAAATGTTGCGTTTCAAAAAAGCGGTCGGGATTTGAAGTTGCCTTGGGTGTTGAGCATTGGATATTGGTGAAGCGATTGTATCCCAAACTAAAAATTATTAATATTTAACTTAGACAAAAAATTTTTTCAGCCCCCTGAGTCAACTTATCGATCTCTCGTCAAAAGTCAAGAGTTTCTTCATAACCACTAACTCCTAGCTCTTAAGCATTGATCTTTCAAACGATCTTTCAAACGGACGGCAACCACACCCAATAGCTTACGGGTCTCCTCACTACCACTATATATTAATAAAAGATACATTATGCTTAAGAAAAGTAGACAAATGTTCAAAAAAAAGTGAACTTGATTTCACTGCTAACCGTTCAGCGAGGGAGCAAGAACCCATTATGTTTGAACACTTCACTTCCGAAGCAATTAAGGTAGTTATGCTGGCCCAGGAGGAGGCACGTCGCCTGGGACACAATTTTGTAGGGACGGAACAAATTCTCTTGGGATTGCTGGGAGAAGAAACGGGTGTTGCTGCTAAGGTGCTGACGGATATGGGTGTAACTCTTAGAGATGCACGCCGCGAAGTCGAAAAAATTATTGGTAGAGGTTCTGGTTTTGTTCCACCAGAAATTCCTTTTACCCCTAAAGTTAAAACTCTATTTGAGCAGTCTTTTAAAGAGGCCCGTTCTCTAGGACACAATTATATTGGTACCGAACACTTGCTTCTAGGCTTGACTGAAGCTGGTGAAGGTGTTGCTGCTAAAGTTTTACAAAACCTAGATATTGATTTGAAGCAACTTCGCACTGCGGTCATCCGTCGTTTGGGTGAAGTGGCATCTGTTGGTGCTACTATTGGTAGTGGTGGCAACAAACGCAATCAATCGGCAACTTTAGAAGAATTTGGTAGAAATCTAACTCAATTAGCACAAGAAGGCAAATTAGACCCAGTAGTTGGTCGGGAACAAGAAATTGAACGTACCGTTCAAGTCTTAGGCCGCCGTACTAAAAATAACCCCGTGTTAATTGGCGAACCTGGAGTTGGTAAAACTGCGATCGCTGAAGGTTTGGCGCAGCGAATTTTCAATCAAGATGTGCCCGAGATCTTGCAAGGAAAGCAAGTTATCAGTCTTGATATGGGTTCGGTAGTAGCTGGTACTCGCTTCCGTGGCGATTTTGAGGAACGTCTCAAGAAAATCATGGATGAAATCCGCTCGGCGGGAAATATCATCCTTGTGATAGATGAAATTCACACCTTGGTTGGTGCAGGTGGTATGGAAGGTGGTATGGATGCTGCCAATATACTCAAGCCAGCATTAGCTAGAGGGGAGCTTCAGTGTATCGGAGCGACAACTCTTGACGAGTACCGCAAGCACATCGAGCGCGACGCAGCTTTGGAACGTCGTTTCCAACCAATTAAGGTTGGTGAACCTTCGGTAGAAGAAACTATTGAGATTTTACGTGGTTTGCGCGGTGCTTACGAGCAGCACCACAATTTAACAATATCTGATAATGCATTAGTTGCAGCGGCTCAACTTTCTGACCGCTATATCTCAGACCGCTTTTTACCAGATAAGGCGATCGATTTGATTGATGAAGCTGGTTCTCGGGTGCGTTTGCATCACTCAATGATTTCTAACAACCGCGACTTGAAGCGCCAAATTAGTGCGGTTGCCAAGGATAAAAACGAAGCGGTTAAATTACAGGATTTTGATAAAGCTACCGAACTCCGGGATAAAGAGTTAGAACTAGAAGCACAGCTACTAGATACACAATCCGGGTTACCTGTCAATAGAGCGGTAGTTGATGAAGAAGATATTGCTCAAATTGTTGCTTCTTGGACTGGCGTACCTGTTAATAAGCTTACCGAGTCGGAATCAGAGGTATTGTTGCATTTAGAAGACACCTTGCACCAAAGGCTGATCGGACAAGAGCAAGCAGTCACCGCAGTATCGAAAGCAATTCGCCGCGCTCGTGTTGGCTTGAAGAATCCCAATCGTCCCATCGCCAGTTTTATTTTCTCAGGTCCTACGGGAGTTGGTAAAACAGAATTAGCGAAATCCTTGGCTTCCTACTTCTTCGGTTCTGAAGAATCGATGATTCGTTTTGATATGTCGGAATATATGGAACGCCATACCGTCAGCAAGCTAATTGGTTCACCTCCGGGTTTCGTAGGATACGATGAAGGCGGACAATTAACCGAAGCAGTGCGACGCAAACCTTATTCAGTGTTGCTTTTCGACGAAATCGAAAAAGCGCATCCCGATATATTCAATATGCTGCTGCAAATGTTGGATGATGGTCATGTTACTGATGCCAAAGGTAGGAAAGTAGACTTCAAGAATACTTTGATCATCTTGACTTCTAACATTGGTTCGCGAGTCATTGAAAAAGGTGGTGGCGGTTTGGGCTTCGATTTAGAAGACGAAGCAGAAGCTAGTTACAATCGCATCAAAACCTTGGTTAACGAAGAACTCAAAAATTATTTCCGTCCCGAGTTTCTCAATCGTCTTGATGAGATTATCGTCTTTACCCAGCTACAAAAAGATGAAATCAAAGAAATTGCCGACATCTTGCTCAAAGAAGTTAGTAAGCGTTTAGCTGAAAAAGAAATCAGCTTGCAAATAGGTGAAGGCTTCAAAGAGTTAGTAGTGCAGGAAGGGTACGATCCGAGCTATGGTGCTAGGCCATTACGTAGAGCAATTATGAACCTCTTAGAAGATTCATTAGCAGAAGCAATTCTCTCAGGTGAAATAACTCAAGGCGATACAGCAGTTGTAGATGTTGACGACGACGGCAAAGTTAGAGTGACTAAATCCGAGAAATCCTCACTAGAATTGGCAAGTATAAGCTAAATTTTATACTATCATCTATTCTGGTAATTGCATTCGGGTAACATTCATCCCTCAAAAAACTGCTCTTATGTTCCTTGCGAACTACTATTATTGCAACTTGGAAACAATTTGAAGGAGATGTAGAAAGTATACTTATAAATTAGAGTATAAACTGTCAACAGTTATTTTACCCCCTAGTAGTAATACTGGGGGATTTTTGTGTCGAATTGAGCCTTCAATAAAGCTAGTTTAAATATTTTATGGCTGAGGAATACAATAAAATTTGGGAGTTAAGGAGTGATAGACAACACTGCTTATATCTAACCAATTTTAATTGGAGAAGCCAAATACTCCCTTCACGGCTTTATGATTACCTAAGGGAGAGAGTAGGGTGCGTTTTATAGGTAATCGATAAGCCCCCTTGAGGAGTAGCTTGGCATCTAAAACTAAATATGCAAACCTTGCTTACTGACTAACATTTCTTCAAAATCAGCAGTTGGCAAGGGTTGAGTAAAGAGGAAACCTTGCATAGCATCACATTTGAGTTTACGCAAAATACTTAATTCGCTAACATTTTCTACACCCTCAGCGACAACTTTCAAATTGAGATTTTGTCCCATCTCAATTAAAGCTTTGGTAATTGCTAACTTTCGACTATCTTCGGCTACATTGTGAATAAAATAGTTGTCAATTTTGAGAGTATTTAATGGTACTTGTTTCAAATAAATTAAAGACGAATTCCCGGTGCCAAAATCATCCATAGCAATTTTGACACCTAAGGATTGTAATTTTTGCAAGATATAGATGGTTTGATTTACATCTTCCATCATCGTGGTTTCGGTAAATTCTAATTCCAGGTAATGGGGAGCTAAATTATAAGTTGAGAGGCAATTTTTTACTTTATCAATAAAATCGGGTTGAGTATATTGACTTGCGGATATATTGACGCAATTAGTTAAAGCATTTATGCCATCATCTAGCCACTTACGTGTTTGCTTACAGACGGTTTCTAATATCCAATCACCCAAAGGTGTGATTAAACCTGTAGATTCCGCTAAGGGAATCAATTCCCCGGGGGAAACTAAACCCAATTTATGACTCCACCAACGTATCAGAGTTTCCACTGCAATCATTTCACCAGATTTAATATCAACAATGGGTTGATAGTAAATTTGAAATTCGCGAAATTCACCTTCTTCGATAGTACGGCGTAAAGTATTTTCTATAATTCGCATTTCCTTTGGGAATGCTTTTACCTCCGCTTGGGAAGTAGGATTGTTTATAATTGCCGCTTGTCGTTGTAACCTGGTAGTAATTGCAGTTAATAATTCTGCACGGGTAAATGGTTTAGTGATATAGTCATCAGCACCCAATTCCATCCCCTGACGAAAATCCCCTTTCGCAGAGCGGGCAGTTAGAAAGATAAATGGCACAGCAGAAGTGTGAAATTTTTCACGCAATTGGCTTAAGACACCAAAACCATCGATTTCTGGCATCATTAAATCACACAAAATCAAATCTGGCGACTCATTCAGAGCTAGAGTAAGACCTATTTTACCATTGGGAGCTGCGATCGCGTCAAAATCTTCTGCTTCTAATAAATCTAGAATATTTTCACGTACTGCTTCTTCGTCTTCGATTACTAAAATTTTAGTCATTATTAACCTCTAGTTGTGAAAACTGAATTTGTCCTAAAGCGATGGCTTCGCTTCGCGCATGCCGTAGACTTATCGTAAAATTTCTTACTTTTACGACTTTGATAAAAATCATACTTGCACCCTGGTAGATATCTATATACCGTTTTACAATTTATAG
>JBCBQE010000164.1:0-9937 GCA_039820385.1 Cyanobacteria bacterium J06635_10 | reverse complement strand
GTTACGTCTTTGGTTAATCAAGAGGCTGTAGCTCGAGCCAATGGTATGATTCAAATTGCAATGGGGGTTCAACAAATTGTCTCACCTTTGCTAGGAGGTTTTCTCCTGACGCTGATTAAACTAAGAGGGATTATCCTAGTCGAGTTGGCGACTTTAGCGATCGCTATTATTCCCCTTCTGATATTTCGCTTCTCCCAGATAAATCAGCCATCAGATGAAGATACTAAATCTCGATCATTTTTGCAAGAAATGACAGTAGGCTGGATTTACCTCAAAGAACGTTCTGGACTATTAGGCTTAATGATTCTCTATAGCGTTTACCAATTTCTTGTTGGGTTCGTTTTTGTACTATGCTATCCCATGGTTCTTTCTTTGACTACGCCATCTGGTTTAGGAGTAATCACATTCTTAGGTGGTATTGGTATGCTAGTAGGAGCTACAGTAATGAGTATTTGGGGAAATCGTTGGCAGAAATTGATCGGTCCGGTGTTTACTGCCATGTCCCTGAGTGGACTGTGGATTGTTCTTGCTGGTTTACGCCCGGATACATTAGAAATAGGCATTGCGACTTTACTGTTTTTTTTGGGTTCTCCTTTTATCAATGGCTTAACCCAGGTTATCTTACAGAAAAAAGTTGTCCTTAAGGTCCAGGGAAGAGTCTTTGCTTTAACCGGAGCAATAAGCGGAACTGCTCTACCCCTGGCTGCGATTATTGCTGCTCCTCTAGCTGACAATATTTTTGAGCCGCTGATGGCTTTTGATGGTCCTTGGTCTAAAAAACTTATTGGTCAGATAATAGGTTCTGGTCCCGGCCGCGGCATTGGATTGTTGTTTGTGATTATGGGATGTTTGACTTTGATGGTTACACTGATTGGATACCAATACCGTCCCATCCGAGAATTGGAAGATAATTTACCTGCTGGCTGAATCCTTTGCAGAATAAGATATGCAGACGTAGCCTTTCCGATAGTCAAATATACACAAATATAAACTATTTACTTAGTTTGAGTTAGTATCACGTAACCCTTCGGTTGCCATTAAAGTTTTTTCTTATAATTGGACTTTTTTATTCAAAGTCCAATATTTCAGAAATTTGTTCCATCAGCAGTGAATGAGAATCATTAATAAAGAAATGGTCTCCAGGCAACATTTTTAATGAAAAATTGTTATTAGTTTGTTCTCGCCATGCTTCTAATTGTTCAATGCTTACCTTATTATCTTTTAAACCACCAAAAACATAAATAGGACATTCTAAAGGTAGTGCATGATGATATGTATAAGTTTCTAAAACTGCAAAATCTGCTCGCAATATAGGCAGAAATAATTCCATTAATTCTTGATTTTCTAATACTTCATTTGGCGTACCATTATAACGGCGCAATTCGGCAATAAAATCAGATTCTGGCAGAGCATGAATTGGTGGTTTTGAGTCTGGTATTTGCGGAGCACGATGAGCAGATATAAATAAATGAACTGGACTAATCCCATATTTTTTGTACAACAAGCGAGTCACCTCAAAACTCATAAGCCCCCCCATACTGTGACCGAAAAAAGTAAATGGCTTATCTAAGTATGGTTGAATTTGCGTAGCTATTGCTTCTACTATTGGCTCTAATCTATTCAATGGAGCCAGTTTCATTCTGCTCCCTCTACCGGGAAGTTCTATGGGACAAAGTTCTACATTGGCTGGAAGTTTGTCTAACCAACGACGAAAAATTAACGAACTTCCTCCAGCATAGGGAAAGCAAAATAAACGCAAATCTGCTTGGGGATTAGCTTTGGGAACAGTAATCCAATTTTCAATCTTTTGTATATTTAGCATTATTCTGGGAATGTAGTGCGAACAAAAACAGGCAGGTTTTTTGTAGGTCAGACTTCTGAATTCTACTAGAAGTTTGGACAAAGAAACGAAGCTGCAAAATCTCTGGTTTACTAAATTTGTATATTTTAATATATGTTGATGATAAACACAATTGATGTTGTGTACCATGACAACTCAGCAGAGGTTATTAGAACTAGCCCAAAAAACTTACGCCACTTAGACTTGAGATAAAATACCCTGCCAACATACTGTTATGATTCGCGCAACGTCTAAAACGCTCAAAATCCAAGCTCAATAAAGGTTTGGGTAATAGCGATGCGGAAGCCGCCACTTCGTGAACGCACTGCTTGTGAGAAATGTGAGTATTAAAACGAAGGAAGAAGGAAGAGCCGAAGAGGCGAAGAGGCGAAGTTGGCTGGAATATCTATAACTCTGAGTGAAATATTTCGAGTTTTGAAAGTTGGTGGTCGATTATTACTAACTACTCCAAATCCTCTTGATATTAAAAAACGAATTCGTAGTGAGAGTGTTTTAGATGCTAAGGCTCATGTTTCTCAGCACTTTCCAGATGCTCTAATTTTGAAACTGAAAATGATGGGATTTTCATCATTAAAAATTTATGGAAGTGGAAAAGTTACACGTTATTTGGGTTATTATTTCCCATGGTTAAATATTTATGGGAGTTATTTAATGACTTCTCTGCCGCTTAAAAGACGGCAGAAACAAGCGCAGATGTCACTACGTGGTCTAAAGACGCACGTAGCGACGTTTGCTTACGATATTTCTTTTTCAAATGATTGAAAACATCATACAGTCATAAACCCATTTGTCAACAAGCAATAATGCTGAAAATTTTCCCTAAGAACCAGGTAGGACATACAATTAAAGGTGGGGTAATCGGGAAATTTTTAATGATAATTCATTCTTGCGTTAAAAGCTGAGTATGAAAGTTAATTTAATACTTTTTCTTGACCTTTATTTTAAGGATAATTACGAATTGACATAATTAATTTCATCTTAACTTGTCACGAATGGAGGTAACGCCATTTATATGTAGCAAGAAAAAAAGTCCCGATAGTAGATGTCAAGTAATTCTCCTCACGGGATAACAAGAAGCTATGTAATAAATTCATGTAGTACATCTACGTGGAATGCTGTTCGTGACTTCTGCACAGCACTGGTTTAGCTGCCGATAAACGATCAAAGAAAATATATATCTGAATAATTTATGCACTAACTTTTAGTACATAAATTATTTGCCTCATGATTTTTATCACGCTAATATGCCTGCAAAATAATCAACTAATAAAAATAGTTACACAAAATATTTGTATATAGATAGTTAATATACTGATTATTAACCGGCAGAATTTCCTCTCCAACCAAAACCGAGCAAAAAGCGATGTATAATGCTACAAGTGTCTAAATCCGTATATAGTAAAAACTTCACTCCCACATCCTCCAAAACCTGACACGGAGTCTGATGCTCAGTAACGGTAAGGTAATAAAATCCTGTATATTTTGTATACACTTCATTATACGCAATCAATATTACAATATGTGCCAGATGCTATTCTTACTTTTATCTTACTTTTTCATGTGCTACAATATTACATTAATAAACTGGCACAGGGCTATGTTTAAAATGATAATTATGTGGTGAGCATTTTGATTCAGTATGTCTGTAATACAAAGTGTGTCAGTCAAGCTATATATGCATTCATTAGCGCACTCCCTCCTGATAGACATTACCCGGATTTCTCATAAAGCTTGAAGAAACAGAGGTCAAAAACTGCCAAAATGTATATTGCACAACAGTTACAGTAGTTTAAAGTATGACCCCGAATAAAAATGATTATATACCGGAACGATTTATATTTGAACAAGTGAAGTCATGTCCAGTTGTAGTTGATTTCAATGGTAAGCCTGTAACATCAGATGCGGGATTAACATTAAGTGAAATAACATCACGACTAGCGGCATGTTTTAAAGATTACCGAGAGCCAAACAAAGTTTTGCATCCAATTAATAGCTTAATTGCACAACGAATATATGGCTTAATCATGGGATATGAAGATATAAAGGAAAAAGAAATAACCAAAACTTTGTCCCCATCCCAACGGCTAGGTTGATTAAACGAATACAGGAATTAGGAAAAGAATATGGAATTGTAGTTACTTTGACTGAGGAGGCTAATACCAGCCGCGCATCTTCATTGGATCGCGATCCATTACCGAAACATGGTGAGACACCCAAAGAACAAAAATGGTCGGGAAGAAGATATGCTCGTGGTGGTTACAAAACAAACAAAGGTTTGTGGGTAAATGCGGATTATAACGGCGGATTGAACATAATTCGTAAAGTAGCGACACAGTTAGGTCTAGACTTCACATCGGTCGGTAGAGGGGCTTTGACCGTCCCACATCGTTATAACGTTGTTACTGGACTCTCGAAGTCCTACTTAAACAACAAAAAGCCTGAGCGTTGCACGTCTGAAGACTGCGTAGTTATAACGATTTAGAATCCTCCCTCCTTTGAGGGGGAGGAGAGATCAATACTTTGGCTACTGGCAACTTGCGATAGCGGTGTGCCAGTCAGGGCAAACGCATCTCAAATTAAGCTAGGTGCGTCATAGCCGCACCAGCGCGGGCAAGCGATGGTAAAAATCAGCCTATAACCCATAATTTAGGCTAAACAGGATACAAGTCTGAAATAACACACAAATATATGATAAATGAACAGTAAATATCAGTAGATGCAATCATCTTTAACAATTAAAATATAATGTTAATTAAAATGTGTTGTTTTGTACGCTCAACTCGGGGATCTTCAAGCTCCACAAAGTAATCTCTAATTGCTTGCTTTGGTTTCAGCTTCACTATTAACGACTCCGCACCCATCCTGATTTTTTAAGGCTACCACAGATAGAAGGAGCAACACTTTTTGGTTGGCGATCTGCACTTTTAAAATTTAGATGCGTTTGCCCTGGCGCTTTATGAACCTGCACCTCCTAGAACTTCTCGCTTTTTTTTACAACATACTCGACTTTTCAAATATCCTCATAATTACATTTTAATATCTACTCGCCCATTTAAATTATGTTCAACATGAATTGCAAGGTTTGAATTTACTGAGTATCGGGAAACTTCCTGGCTAGATAAACTTTCTGGCTTCTGTTTGTTGGCTGATTTTACCAAAAGTTTTCCTAAGATAAATGTATATGGCCGTACTTGAATTTGCACACCACCTTCTTCAAGATGAAATACTCCACCATCGGTTGTAAATAGCATATCCACTCCATAAAAATCACCATACCAATTGGGAATTTTTACATGTGACTCTGATACTGATTTCGAGCCAAAATTCATTGCCACAAATATTGGTTCTACATCGGGAGTGCTATGAATTAACATACACCAAAGGTGATGATTTCTGGAGCTTAAGAAGGTACGCTTTCCACTTTGAATCAGTGGGTTTTCTGTCCTAATTTGTGCAAGATGTGAGATAACTAAAAAAGTAGAGTGGTTTGTGCTAAATGCCTTAAATTTTTTGCGGTTAATTGGACCATACTTCCAAACACATGCAGGATTATCAAACATATCCTCCCGCACATAACAATCATGCCCAATCAATTCTCCAGTATCATCTTTTTGATGTGTCCCTAAAGCACCACAAAACTCCTGCTCTGTTCCTTGATAAATAGAAGGTATTTGCGGTCCTAAAATTAAGCAAGCAAGTGCAAAATGAAGACGAACTCGTGCATTATCTTGATTGATTTGCCGATTTAAAAATTCATGTAAAATTCTTGTGGTGTCTTGATTATCGAGGAACATAATATTCTTCTTCCAACCACCATGATATTGTTGGGATGGTGCAAGAAAACCACAAAAATATTCAGCAAAACCTCTCAGGCAATTACCATCACCCAGAGAATCTTTTACAGCATAATATGTTGGGTAGTCGATTAAATTTGTGAATTTGGCGCTATTATATTCAAGGACTTGTTCGTGAGTACTACCAGCGTGTTCGGCTACTTGCAAAAACTGTTTTTTACCTAGATGGGCAGCATACCTTGATATTTCTTCCACGCAAGGTTGCCAAAAATCAAGACCGACATGACGTGCTGCATCGTATCGAAAGCCGTCAACGTCTGTGGCCGCAATCCAGTACTTGAGGTGCCCAATTAGTAATTCCCGAACGTAGCTTGTCTCTGTTCGCCAGTCTTCCAAAAACCCAAATAATCGTTGATTCACCATATCAGTATATTCAGGACCGTGGAAGAGTGATGTATTGCGTGCTTCAATGGGATAAGGCATCACAGCATCGGAATCTTTATTTTCCAGGTATTTGAACTCTCCCCCTGGTGGTCCCCCATATTCTTCCCAGTTAATACTATCAGCAATATGATTATTTACCACATCTAAAATCACGGCAATATCAGCTTCATGAGCTTTTTTCACTAGCTCCCTGACGCAGGCTAGGGTGCCTAAACGTGGATCCACCATCAATAAATGAATCGGATGATAGCCATGATAACCATCATTGGCATTCACATAAACTGGGCTTAGGAAAATTGCTCTGACTCCCAATGACTTTAAATAATCTATTTTCTCGATGGCACCACGAATTGTGCCACCATGACTGGCATAGGGTGAAGAAGGATCGTATTTGACTGGCCCTAGATTAGTCCGATCGCAGTCTAAACTTTGGGCAAATCTATCAATAATAATCGAGTAAAATAAGCGTGTATCCCAATCCGACGGGCTTTGTGTGAATGCGACTTGTGGTAATGGTCCGTATAAGGGCTTGCCGTTTATATGTCCTAAAAAATTGCTCTTAATTTCAGCCATCGTACGCGGTGCTTCATCGCACACTAACACAAAACGCCATTGTGAATTACTGTGCTCTTTACCAAATTTATCAATATAACCTAATTTATATCGGTATCCTGCTCCGTTGCTGAGTGGTGGTAGGGTAACAGAAAACATTTTAAAGCCATTTTCTATAATGCCTTCAGTTTGTGCAGGGATTCTATAGAAATCCCTATATCCTTGTCCATCATTCAATTCATAGATAACCTGACCATCACATGGATTTTTTGATATGTGAACTCCAAATTTGATGTTAATTTTTTCATCACTCCTAAACACCCAGTTAAATGGTGCAGTTTTAGAATCTAGATTAACTTCACAGTATTCGTCAAAGTAGCGCATTAATAATAATCCTATCAATAAAAGATTGTCAGTCAGCAAACAAATAAGTTTTTTACTAATAATGTAGTATAATTATTAACTAACCGGCTTGCCTGCTTTAAAGATCATTCATGGATATCTGACTTTATGTTGAGATATAATCAATTTCTGCCGAGAATATCTATTTCAAATAATTGTTTGGTGATTACTTAATAACCAAGCATTTTTCCTAGATATCCTTTTGATTTTAAAGGGGTTGGAATGCTTGGTTCGATAATATCCAATCAAGGATTGTCAATTTTTGAGTCAATTTTCTATGAATTAGATTACTCATGGATATTACATAGTAACATCAATTAATGCAAGTATTTAAAGCTACATTTTGCTAATCAATTAACATAAATAAACCCGTCCTATTAGCCATATTGTAACCACCAATTTGCCGATGTTCTACGCCACTTTAACCTATCTACTAGAAACCAGCAAAAGATATCAGCAAGTTCTCTATCGCCGGAAACTTGCAGCTTTTTTTGTATCCAAAGCTCTATAGGATTCAAAGTACCATTTACAATATTGATGGCATCTTTTGAAAAAAATGTTAGTGTACAATCGGCTTCTCCATCTCCTCTGCTAATAGGAAACTCAGGTTTGGTTAAATCAATAGTCCAAGTCTCATTCTGTTCCCCTATAAAATTCATTTTGTAGATAACCTGACGGTTTTCTAATGCCTTGACTAGATCTTTAAGCCTTGATGCAAAATAATTTATGAATACTTCTGCTGTATTTATAGAAGAAGGGATCTTATCTTCACTTATATGTTCATCATTTTTATCAGAAAATAGGTAGCTGTATGAAGCAGCACCCCAATCTGGACCAACAATTGGATATTCCAATGTTGCTAACAACTCATTCATCTCCTTCATCAGATGAGGTGGAATGTAGAAGGTATTAACCTGTGCTCCTTTCCCTATAGAGTTTTGATGAATTCGGTTCGAGTATGCAACTTTTGCGTCTTCAAAACCTAAATCATGTTGTACCGAGAAGACTGAATCGAGCATTGCCGGATCCCATTCCACTCCTAAAAACTCAAACATAGGCCCTAGGGTGTCAACTGGATTTAAAACGTAAGATTCATATTTAATTTGAAAGCATTGTTCGGGGTGCTTTTGCTCAAAATCTAAAATTTGACGGGTTTTTTCTACCCAATTTTGAACCATTCCACCTACAATGCTCCCAGAGTTTTGGCAAACATAGTTTAATTGATCTGGCATCAACGACCATCGACTTACTTCCAAGCAGGAATGAACTACGTCCATAGCATGACGATGTAAGCAGATATATTTAGCATCAGGGAAGACTGCTGTGAGTGGGGTTAGAAAATTTAAGTTGCTGGGGGATTTTTCACACCACATTTTCTTGTTTTTAGCAGTTACGTACTTATCCATCACTTGTGATACCAACCGCCGCACTTCTCCTATTACAAGGGCGTTTTTCTCTGGTTTGTCTATAAAAGCAGCTTCCCCAAGAGTTTGGCTTACTAAAAAATGGAGTTTGTAGCACACTTCTCCCAAATTTAGCTCAGCAGGGCTAGCAATTTCTGGATGGGTGTCAACTATGTAGCGGAGTAGAGAAGAGCCAGAGCGATTGCAGCAGAGAATAAAAATTGGAGCAGCAGGAGTTTGAGGAATATTCATTGTTATGACTCTATTAAAGGAACTTAAACAATTGCAATACTATCGAGGATGATAAATTCTCAAGAATTGTCAATTTATGAGTAAATTTTCAATTACATAACCATTATCAATAATCCAAGTATTTTAATTATATTTTTTTCGATTTCACTTGTTAGGCGTTACTCCTATTTAAATATTTTGAAGTGCAACTTATAAGTGACGATTCTATGACTATGCACATGACTTTTGACTGAGGCGAAGATGATTGAACGACGGAAGATATATTTCTAATTTTTCGGAACTTGTAAACTTTCTTCTAGACCGCAAGAGCGAATATAGCAATATAACCCAATCGAAACTAGTAAAATTAAACAGCCTTCTAAACTTATAAGCAATCCAATTCCTCGTCCATCACCAGTTCCAAAAAGTAGCCCAATGCTCGAAGCTAATCGCCCATCTGACCTTAACATCGGTTCTAGTATCATATCTGCAAGGGGACTAGCGCTGATAGTACCCAGTGCAGCAGTTAAACCTGTAAGGGTACCTACCAATGAAAGCACCCTTCCTTGAAATTTATTATCAACAGAACTTTGCCAAATTACTTGGTTTATACCGAGAACAAGTGGCAAGCTCAAAAACCACAGGAAAATTCCACTCGCAATCATAATTACGTCGGCTTTAAAACCAGTAATTATCAAACCAATACCATTTATAACAGACCAAATCATTAGAAAAGAAAAAACATTGCCTCTTGCTCCCCAAACACTCATTAAAATGCTGCCAATCACCATGCCAATACCACCAATAGACATAACCCAGCCTAATATTTTAGTACTATATAGAGAGAGAATTAACGGATTAATTAACACTTTGGTTAATCCATTAACAAAAAAGTGGAGGCTGATGAAACTAATCAAAATTATCAATGGAAATTGAGATGAAATTACCCGCCAACCGTCAACAATTTCGCGGACGATCGATGATTTTGCTGTAGACTCTTGAGAGGAACTGTTGTCCGGTTGGGGAATACTTACAAATAGCAAAGTAAACAACCCGATTACATAGGTCCCTAAATCAACCAATAACAAACCTTGGAGTTGCACGGTAGCTATTAACAATCCTGCGATCGCTGGAGCGCAGATGCGGCTTAGAGCTGTACTAAATTGCATTAGCCCATTTACTTGTCCCAGTTGTTCGCGACGAACCATCATTGGCACAGCAGCACCTTTCGCTAGCATTTGAAAAGAACC
>JBCBQE010000163.1:0-9954 GCA_039820385.1 Cyanobacteria bacterium J06635_10 | reverse complement strand
ATAATAATTGAACCATATTATCATTTAAACGAAAATAACACTCAGGACTTACGAAATTGTCTAGTGGACCTGTTTGGTGCTTTACACTCATTATCTTTTACCATCTTACTGAGTATCACACAACGGCACGGCAATAAAGCCCGAAGTTAATCTACACCGCTTTTTGCCTTAATAAAGCGGGAGAAAATTTTACCCGTTGTAGCTATTCGCATAAATTAAATTTTGAATTCGAGAAAAGAGGAAATAATATGAATCTGAAAGCACTCTCAATATATTAATTTACTTTTGTTGTAGTGAGAGTAATAAAATCGGTTTTTATATTGTTTTAATAAACCGTTATACCAAAACCAATAGAGTATCTAAGTTTTATTTAAATCAGGGGATGTACATTAAAAATGAAAGTAGCTTTATTACACTTTTGCTTCTACGAATATACAGTTCAATTAGCTAACGCTTTAGCAGATTATGTTGATTTAACCTTAATCCATCCACAACAATTAACAGCACAAACACAAGATTTACTCGACCCACGAATTAAAGTAATTACTTTTAATAAATACCGCATTCGCGATCCTCGTAATTTATTCGCAATGGGTAAATTAATTCGTATTATCCATGATATACAACCCGATGTATTGCACGTCCAGGAAACTAACGATCCTTGGTACGATTTAACATTGTTGCTCAATAAAATGCCTCCTTTAGTGACAACTATTCACGATGTATTTCGTCACCCTGGAGACAAAGATAACGTCATCGGTTCCGAGTATACTCGACGGATTGCATTTTGGCGATCGCAACAGCTAATCGTTCATGCCAATTTACTTAAAGAGGCTCTGGTTGAACAGTTCAAAGTTCCGAAACAACGGGTATGCGTTCTTCCTCATGGAGAATTAGGTAGTTTATATCAGCGATTAGCCTCCGATAATAATACAGTCAGAGAACCTTATACGCTATTGTTTTACGGACGTATTTGGGCTTACAAAGGCTTGAATTATTTGCTTAAAGCAATGCCGTCAATTATAGAGCGCATTCCTCAAGTCAAATTGATTATTGCTGGCAAGGGAGATGATTTACAACTATATTTTCCCAATGGCTGCGACGAACAGCATTATGAAATTCTCAATCAATATATTCCATCAGAAGATGTTGCAGGCCTTTTTCAACGCAGTACGGCTGTAATTTTACCTTATATCGAAGCATCTCAGAGTGGTGTAGCGTCTCTGGCTTATGCAATGGGTACCCCAGTTATTGCTTCTGAAATTGGTGGTTTGGCAGAAATGATTTATTCGGAACAAGATGGATTATTAATTCCTCCTAGAGACGTTTCTGCCTTAGCTGATGCAATTATTCGTCTATTAGAAGATAGTAAATTACAACATCAGATACGAACAGCAGCATTACATCGTTGTGAAGATGATTTGAATTGGTCAAATATTGCCGCTCAAACAATTGAAATTTATCGTAAAGCAATTTATCTTCAAAATACTTATCGGTGATAATAATGAGAAAAATTTTATTATTTACCGAAGAGGCATTTACAGTTGTATCTTTACTGCTTTATTCGGGAGGCCCGTTAACTGTAATTTTGTCTAATGGAGCGAATGAAGGTGATGATTCTGGAGAAACTAATACTTCTTTAATTTTAGTATTATTCTTTTTTAATTATCTTGTGACTTTTTTTCTATTAATTCTTCGCTGGAAAAAAGTCATGCAGGTAATGAAGAAAGAAAAAATTATTCTACTATTAGTAGGAATCGCTGTCTTATCTTTCGTTTGGTCTTCTCTACCTAAAAAGACTTTAACTCGCGGTATTGCTATAATTGGAACTACTTTATTTGGAATATATATAGCTTCACGCTACACCATCAAACAACAGTTACAACTCTTAGGTTGGATGTATGGAATTGCTGTAATTTTCAGCTTTTTATTTATTGCAGCGATTCCTAATTGGGGTATTATGGGTGGAATTCATGAAGGAAGATGGCGAGGTATTTATAACCATAAAAATACTCTCGGAAAAGTTATAGTTCCGGGTATTACTGTCTTTTTACTGTTGGCTTATAATTCTAAAAAGTACAGTTGGCTCTTCTGGATGGCTTTTAGTTTAGCTTTTATCCTTTTAGTACGTTCTAGCTCAACAAGTTCTTTGCTTAATGGAGTATGTTTAATCGCCGCATCTATATCTTTCAGAGTTTTTCGATGGCGAGATAATTTGATGGTGCCTACCACGATTGCAATGGTTAGTTTCGGTACAATATTCTACGTAATTGTGTCTTGGACTACGGAACTCATACTCAAAGCACTTGGTAAAGATACCACACTTACTGGCCGTGGAGATATGTGGCCTTATATCTTTGAAATGATTGGACAACACCCTTTCTTAGGTTATGGTTATGGTGCATTTTGGTACGGCCCAGATACTCCTTCTTTCTACATTTGGCAAGCAACTGGTTGGACTCCTCCTAATTCCCATAATGGCTTTTTAGACTTGTGGTTACAAATAGGATTAATCGGGTTATTAATATATCTCTTTGGATATTTGGCTATCACTTTACCCAAAGCATTGTATTGGCTGCGAGTAACTAGAACATCTGAAGGATTTTGGCCTCTGACATATATGACTTATATGTTCCTGGCAAATATCAGTGAAACTACATTGATGATACAAAATGATATTTTTTGGGTTCTTTATGTTGCAGTTGCGTTTTCTGTACAAATACCGCCAGAACGTCAAAGAATATTAACTACATGAATCTACTTTTAAGTCTTTTAGGACTTACGCAACCGACACATTTTTTTGTAGGGTGCTCGTACACTCACTAATTTATAACGTATTAAGAAGGCAATCAGTGTACGGCACCAACCGGGCATTGTGACAATTGCGTAAGTCCTGTCTTTATGATTTAAAAGTCTAGTTTTTTGTGACCTTTTATGGATATTACTTCTTTTTATTTGAGAATGTTTAGTTATCTCGATCGGATATATTATATCAAGATATCTAAATTTATAACTGAATTCAGCAACGTTGATTAATTAGCAGAATAAGTCTTTTTAATGTTTGATATTAATTACTATTTTAAGTATATTTTCTAAAGAGATTTAATGATAATTCTGTTAGAAAATATATATACGGACAATCAATGCATCTCTTAAAAACTACACATCATGTCTGATACAAATTTAGAATACTGGCAGCAAAAACTCAGCACTAGACTACCAGTTTTAGAACTAACTACAGATAAATTAAGAAGCGATCGTGGAGATTATTGTATTGGTATAGAAACCTTTGTTTTTCCTCAAGAGCTTTGTAAATCTCTCAAAACTTTAAATCAATGGTCTGATAATAAATTATTTTCAACTTTATTAGCTACCTTCAAATGTCTACTTTATAAATATACTGGTGAAGAAGATATCATTGTTGGTTCATATATTCCCCAAACTGATAATTCCGATTTCAATACATTAGCTTTCAGGAATAGTGTATCTGGGAATTCATCATTTATTGAATTATTAAAACAATTAAATCAAGCAGTAAACGAAGACTTGAAATACCAAGATTTTTCTTGGAAAAAACTCATAGCAAAATTATCTACCACAGAGAATCAAAATAATTCAAGCATTTTTCAAGTCATGTTTAGCTTGCAAGATGCTCCTCTAATAGATACACCATTACCAATTGACATTGATAAATTTCAATTAGATTTATCTTTCTTCCTAGTTGAAGCAGAAGAAGGCTTGAAAGGAACGGTAGCATACAATCAAGAACTATTTGAGCCGCAAACCATAAGACGGATGGTTGGGCATTTTGAGAAATTACTTACAGCTATCGTTGAAAACCCCCATTGCAAAGTCAAAGAACTGACAATTTTAAGCGAAGCGGAACGTCACCAAATTTTAGTAGAATGGAATCAGACAGCATTTGATTATCCTCGTGACAAATGCATTCATCAACTTTTTGAAGAACAAGCAGCTAAAACGCCAGATGCTATAGCTGTAGAATTTCAAGAGCAGCAACTTACCTATCGAGAGTTAGATAATAGAGCAAATCAGCTTGCAAATTATCTACAGACTCTAGGAGTCAAACCAGATACCCCAGTGGGTATTTGCATCAACCGCTGTTTAGAGATGGTAGTGGGAATTTTAGGCATACTCAAAGCAGGTGGTGCTTATATACCTTTAGATCCGGCTTATCCGCAAGAGCGTTTATCCCATATGCTGGACGATTCTCAGGTTCCAGTTTTATTAACTACAGAGAATCTACTATCTGAACTACCAGAAAATAAGGCGCGGAAAATCTGTTTAGATAGAGACTGGCAGATAATATCTCAAGAGAGCAAATCTACTCCTTCAAGCGATGTAAAACCTAATAATTTAGCTTATATTATTTATACCTCCGGCTCTACTGGTAAATCCAAAGGAGTGATGATTGAACATAATTCCCTAGTTAATTTTACACAGACAGCAACTAGAGAATATGGAATAAATAATCGCGATCGCATTTTACAATTTGCATCGATTAGTTTTGATGTTGCAGTGGAAGAAATGTATCTCTCTCTAACTTCTGGTGCTACTTTAATACTGCGAACCGATGACTTTTTGACTTCTGGTTCTGGGATGCTTCAGAAGTGTCATGAACTAGAACTAACTGTATTAGATTTACCTACAGCATACTGGCATCAATTAGCTTCCGATTTAGCAACAGGAGAATACGTTGCACCTCCCTCATTGAGATTAGTAATTATCGGTGGAGAAGCGGTAATTCCGGAGAAAGTCAGAACATGGCAAACATCTTTTAAGGACAATCAATGTCCGGAGTTAATTAATACTTACGGACCTACTGAAGCCACTGTAGTCGTTACCAAATGTAAATTATCTGAGTCCATAAATGAAGATACTGGACTAATAGAAATGACCATTGGACGACCTTTTGGTAACGTGCAAATTTATATTCTAGATTCTTGTCTGAATCCAGTTCCTATAGGAGTCCCTGGAGAATTACATATCGGTGGTGTTTCTCTAGCACGTGGTTATTTGAATAGACCAGATTTAACCGCACAAAAGTTTATTCCCGATCCGTTTAATCCCGGAATGCGGATGTATAAATCCGGAGATTTAGCCCGTTTTCTTCCCGATGGTAATATTGATTTTCTCGGGCGTATCGATCATCAAGTAAAGATTCGCGGTTTTCGGATTGAGTTAGGGGAAATAGAAACCATTCTTAACCAAAATTCTGCCGTTAAAGAAGCTGTTGTTATTCCTCAAGAATACGAAGCCGGTGATAAACGCTTGATAGCTTATATCGTTCCCCGAAATCCTCAACCTCCTGCAAATAAAGAATTAAAAGATTTTCTTCAAAGCAGGCTACCGGAATACATGATACCGTCGGGATTTGTCATTCTAGACGCTTTACCTCTAACGCCAAACGATAAAGTCGATCGTCGGGCTCTTCCCAAACCTGATAAAACAAATCTTAATCTTGAAGAAGAATACTTATCAGCTCGCAACGACGTAGAACAGAAATTAGTAGCCCTTTGGGAACAAGTTTTCAGCATTCAACCAATTGGCATCAAAGATAACTTCTTCTCATTAGGCGGTAACTCGCTGATGGCTACATCCATGGTGGTAGAAATTGAGAAGATATTTGATAAAAAACTTTCTCAAGCAATCTTTTTTAAAGCATCCACTATTGAAGAATTAGCAGCGATTATTTCCCAAAAGGAAATCATTCGGGAAACCGTTATTCAAATTAATTCTAATGGAAAAAAACCACCTTTATTTGTGATTGCAAATAATGGTTACTTGTATCAGCAAATGATAGAGTATTTAGAAGCAGAACAGCCGATGTATATCATACAAGAGCCACTAGACACAGCCCCAGAAATGGCATCTCGCTGCTTACAGCAAATACGGGAGATTCAGCCACAAGGACCTTATAATTTAATAGGTCATTCCTACGAAGGTTTGGTTGCTTACGAAATTGCACAGCAATTATACGCTGAAAACGAGCAAATCGCTTTTTTAGGAATGCTTGATACTCCTATTCCAGAAGTAGAATATTTAGCAGATAAAACATCATGGCAAAAGCGTTATCAACGATTAAAAACAGTTTTTAAACTTCCCCCGAGAGATATAATCAACTTTCTAAAAGAGCGAATAGAATACAGAATTAGCAACAAGTTTTATCCCTTATTATCAAAACTTGAGAAATTTACGGATGCATATGAACTAAAGCCAGTACCAGGTAAGATCACAATTTTCTCAGCCGTATTTGAGTTTTACGCACTTGAAGATCCAAATTTTGGTTGGGATAAATGGGCTGCTGATGGAGTAGAAATATATGAAATTCCTGGTACTCATCGCTCTATGCTATTGAAAGCAGATAATGCCAAACTTATTGCCAAACAGCTTAGAGACTGCATAAGAAAATAGAATATATTCTTAGTTCGTAATTCATAGTTTGTAGTAAGGGCTTTAGCCCTTATTTTTTTTGATAAATACATAGTTAAGCCACTTTCCTATTTATCCTCATTAATATCTAAAATTATTTGTATCTAATTTTCTTTTCGTTCCTTAATTACTGTAATTATACTGATGTCATAAGAATACATTTCTGCGATTCTTAAATCAGAAGAAACTTAATACAATTTCTTCGGCTTTAATTACGCCACAAAATTTGACAAAACACCTTTTTTAACAAATTTTTTTAAATATCAGGGAAATATGAGCAAATTAAATATTCTCATGCTGGGTGCTAGCCTAGAACAAAATGGAGGCATAGCAACGGTTGAAAAACTGATGCTTAAATACGCTTCTAGGGATGTTGAATTTCAGCATATAACCAGTCATGATGAAGGCACCATTCTCCATAGAATTAAAGTTTTTAGCAAAGCTTTTGCAGCATTATTATGGAATTTACTCACTAGTAAAGCTGATATCGTACACGTTCATATTTCAGATGGCGGCAGCCTAGTACGAAAAGCAGCGATCGCATTGATTGCGATGATTTTCAACAAGCCCGTACTTATGCACGCTCACGGGGCTGAATTTCATGTAACTTACTCTAAACTTCCTCAATGGGCGCAGTCGGTTTTTAGTAAGATATTCCGTCGTTGCGATGATTTTATTGTTCTTTCCAAAACTTGGGAAGAATACTATATAAGCAACTTGGGATTAAACGATAAACAAGTTTTAGTTTTGCCCAACCCTACCGAATTACCCGCTCAAATTCCAACTCGGGGAGATAATTCATTAATCAAATTTGGCTTTTTTGGAAGAGTTGGTGCGCGCAAGGGAACATTTGATTTAATTAAAGCCTTTGCTCAAATGCCGTCTTGCTTACAAGAAACTTCTGAATTAATCGTTGCTGGAGATGGAGATATTGAAACAGCACGTAGATTAGTTGAAAATCTAAATCTCCAAAATCAAGTGAAATTTCTCGGGTGGATAGACTCTCAAACAAGGGATAAACTGCTTGCTGATATCGATGTATTTGTTTTACCTTCCTACAATGAAGGCTTACCAATGGCTCTTTTAGAAGCAATGGGTTGGGCTTTACCCGTAATAGTTACGCCAGTGGGTGGTATCCCTGAATTAGTTGCTTCTACAGAGAATGGTTTGCTAGTTAAACCGGGAGATATCCAACAGTTATCTAAAGCAATGCAGGAATTAATTGAGAATAAGGCTTTGAGAGCCTCTTTAGGAAACGCAGCTAGACAAACCGTTATTCCTTTTGATGTTAAAACTTACTGCGCTCAAATCCGTAAAATTTATCACTCAGTGCTAAAATCTAAATCCAAAAATTCTCTTTTATCTGCTGCTGAAATTTAACATTTCAAAGATAACAAACCAGACAACTTTTGAAAATCTAATTCAAAATCTACAAAAATATTAAGGGTAAATTATGAGGGTAAATATTTGCGGAGTCAAAATTGATAACTACAGCTTTAATGATGTAGTAGAGCGCATTCTAAATCATGCCCTGACTGGTGGTACTCCTTCTTATGTAGTAACTCCCAACGCACAACATGTTTTAAGTCTTCAGCGCGATGCTGATTTTCGCGACATTTATGAAAAAGCATTTTTGGCAGTACCCGATGGTGTTTCGTTATTATGGTCTGCTAAGTTCTTGAAAACACCTTTAAATGGTCGTGTTAACGGTACGGATTTGTTTGAAAAATTATCTGCTGTTTCCGAACAGAAAGGGCTGAAAATATTCTTACTGGGCGGGCGAGGAGGCGCTGCTGAAGCGGCTAAAAGAACTTTGCAAGCACGGCATCCAAATATTAAAATAGTCGGAACTCACTGTCCACCCTATGGATTTGAATCGCAACCTGAAGAATTAGCATTGATTAACTCTAAAATTAAAGCAGCAGCACCGGATATTCTGTTTGTAGGATTGGGCGCTCCCAAACAAGAAAAATGGATATATCAAAATTATCAGGAGTTAGGAGTACCCGTTTCTTTAGGTATTGGAGTTAGCTTTGAGTTAGTTGCTGATATGGTACAAAGAGCGCCTTTATGGATGCAAAAATGGGGTTTAGAATGGTTGTTTCGCTTGATTGTCGAACCAAAACGTTTGTGGAAACGCTACGTTATGGGAAATCCTCAATTTATGTGGTTAGTAATCAAGCAACGACTTGGTTTTTACAAGCTTGCTTAGAAATTACTTATGTCTAAAAAAAATTTATTCGCTAGACGAAAATTTCTATTTAGCCTAGGCGCTTTTACAGCCATGGGTGCCGTATTTATAGGTAAAGATGAGTTCAAACGTCAGCAAATTCTTGCTTTGGACGATCCAAATAGTGAATTCATAAAATATCCTGGAGACGCCTCTCTCAAGCAACGTGCGGCGAAAAAAAACCTGATTTTTGGAGCCGCTATACGTTACGATCAACTTTCGAGTGACGAAGAATACGCTCAGAGCGTTATCAAAGAATGTGGAATGTTGGTTCCGGAATGGGGATTGAAATGGTCGGTATATCCAAACACCTTACGCCCTACACCTGAAACTTTCGATTTCACAGCGGCAGACTGGATGCTTAATTTTGCTCGCACCCACAATATGGAATATCGAGGACATACTTTAGTCTGGCACCAGTCTTTACCTTCTTGGTTTGAAAATACAGTCAACCCTCAAAATGCGAGAACTTTTTTAGAACAACACATTAAAACCGTAGTTACACGTTACAAAGGACAAGTACATTCTTGGGATGTTGTCAATGAAGCTATCAAAACAAGAGATGGGCATCCCGACGGTTTAAGAAAAACGCCGTGGTTGGAGTTTCTTGGAGAAGATTATATAGAGCTTGCTTTTCGTTTGGCACATGAAGCAGATCCAAAAGCAATGTTAGTTTACAACGATTATGGTTTAGAGTACGACATAGCCGAAGATGAAGACAAGCGAAATGCGGTGATTAAACTTTTAAAACGCTTAAAATCTAAGGGAACTCCCATTCATGCTTTAGGTATTCAAGCTCATTTAGACGGTGGCGAAACTAATTTTAATCCTCAGAAAATAAAAGATTTTCTGGCTCAAGTTGCCGATATGGGTTTGAAAATTTTGATTACCGAACTCGATGTTATAGACAAAGATTTGCCGGAGGATATAGCAATACGCGACAGAATAGTTGCTAAAGCTTACAGCAACTATTTAAAAGTTGCTTTGGAACAACCAGCAGTCATTGCTGTTATCACTTGGGGGTTAAGTGACAAATATAGTTGGTTGGATGTATTTCATCCCCGGGAAGATGGCGCACCTGTTCGCCCTTTACCCCTCGATCTAAATGGGCAACGTAAGTTTGCTTGGAATGCGATCGCGCGTGCTTTTGATGCAGCACCAAGCCGTTAAGGGCACCCCTCTCCAAAGTAGCACAGAGGGGCTTCAACTGTTCCTTGAAAATATGGGAAAACCTGGGAATTTGGGCGGAAATACATGCCGGTCTTACCCCATGT
>JBCBQE010000162.1:0-9959 GCA_039820385.1 Cyanobacteria bacterium J06635_10 | reverse complement strand
TTACTTTTTTGTGAATTAAAAAAAGTAATTAATCAAGAATTAGAATAAAAAAATTTTATTTAAAGACAACGAAAATCAAAAATATTGTGCTATGAGCAACATTTTAAAAGTCAGACAGTTACCTCGCTCTTTTGTCGTCAACAATATGATGATCAACGGACGATTAGGTGGTAATCCTGAACGTAAAGAATTTGAATCGGGAACTGTCAAATATAAATGCTCCGCAGCCTTTGGAAGAGATAAAGAAGGTAATACCATGTGGATTGCTTGCGAAGCATGGGGAAATATGAGCGCTTATGGTGAAAAGGGGGTTGGTTCAATCATTGGACGCTACGTTGGAAAAGGTCAAATGATGGAAGTTTCCGGACAACTTCAGATACAGAATTGGAATGATCGCAACACTGGAGAACGTCGCGCAGCAGCAGTACTAAAAGTAATTAATGTTCGTTTGATTGAGTCCAAAGCCAAACAAGAAATAACTCCCATCAACCAAGAAACAGTAAGTCAAATCAAAGAAAAATTCTAATCATGGCTCAAATATCTTTATCAATATCAATTCTTAAGAAACAATTTTCCACCAGCAACGATACTAATTCTCATGTATCGGGAGTGGCTGAATTTTATCAGTACGACAATCAAGAAAAGGATTTAGTTGCAAAACCTATCGAATTCCGCGCAAGTGGATTAAGTGCATCTACAATTGCTGCATTACCAGAATTAACATTCGGCACGGCAGTTGGTAACTTAGAAGTTCAAACCCGCAATCTAAACCGGATTCCTGTAATAAATATCAGTGCTTTTGTGCCAACAGATTTAGATTATCTGCTCCATATCTCTGGTACAGAAACTAAGGAAAAAGATGAATATCCCCAAATAGAAGAAGCTCCTCAAAGTGGTGTAGTCCTTCATGCTGTAGAAGAAGAAACCGAAGAATTCGAGGAAGTTCCGCCATTTTAACAAAACAAAGAAAAAACTTCACCAAAATCAAATGACTTGACTAGAACCTGCTTATAAGAGCAGGTTTTTTATTTTTATTAAAAAAGAACTTACGGAAAACTACCGCAAATTAACTCCTTTTCAAAGATTATTTCGCTAAAAAAAGCTTCGCTTAAAAGTGGTAAATCAAAAATAAATTTGGAGTCTTTTATGAAAATTTCTACAGAAAATAAAATCGCAGTTGTTGCAGTTGCTATTACCGTATTAAGCATGGCTAGCGGAACTCTTGCAGCTTTGTCCCTAGAAGGGAAAGCCACCACTAATTGTACTGCTGTTAGAAACTGTAATCACGGCAGACCTTATTAAGAACATAAAAACTACCAATTTGGTAGTTTTTATTTTTTCCCTCAAAACCAAATGCTCAATTAAAAAGCTTCGCTTAAATGGGGTGAAATATAAAATCAAAATTGGAGATAACCATGTTTGACTTAAACGTAAATGGCACTGGTATTGTTGGTAGCTCAAAAAGCTTTGTAATTGGTAATCGGAAAGTTCACGAACTTTCTATAGCAATTAAATATACTTCTAAAGGCAACGAAGTTACTGAGTGGATACCAGCTAAGTATTGGACAAAAGCCGATAGTAAATTAGTAATTCCTAAAGGAACTACCTTAAGCATATCTGGTGATTTAAGAACAAACACTTGGAAAAGAAAAGACGGAACTACCGCAAAAGAAGTTTACGTCTCAATCCAAAAGCTGAACGTTATCAAATGGGGTAAACGCGAAGAAAAGCGCGAAGAACCCAAACCACAAATACTAAATCAATACGGCGAAGCACTCGCAGCAATTTAAAACAAAATAAAAGGCTTATTCCAAAAGAATAAGTCTTTTATTTTCCTCCTCAAATACCGAAATAACCTACGAAAATACGCCGCAAAATAGCTCCTTATAAAAGACAATTCTCCTAAAAAAGCTTCGCTTAAAAGAGGTGAAATTTAATTGGAGTCAAATCACATGAACGCTATCAAATTATCATTCGCTGCTATTGCTATCACCACTATCGCTACTATCACAAACGCTGGTGAATCTTGCGGAACAATTGGTAATCCTTGTAAGAAACTTAGTGAAGGAAAACCAGCTTGCGAAATGCTAGGTGGTGAATGGAATGAAAAGAGAAATTGCTGCAATATTAGCAACAACTAAATAGAGTTAGCCCCTCCGTGGGGCAGCTTTATTTTTTTCTTCCCGCTCCAAGCTAAAAGAACCTTCGGGAGTTCATCCGACAATTTGAGCTAAGCGTTCAAAACCAGTCATCCTATCCACCCCTCTAACAAAGGTTTCGTTCATCGCATAACAATCTGCTAACCTATAATCTAGGTTATGCTTATCAATGAATTCAGGTACTTCTACTCCCCCATCCCAAACTATTTCTATTCCTTCTTTATCAAAGTAACGCTCCAGGTAAGGTTTTACCAGATAAGCAGTACCACCACATAAAAGGACTTCATCACATTCATCCAAACTATCGGAGATAAACCTTACTAAAGCACGGGAATATTCATCAAACAATATTCCCATCACCTCGTCAAATATCTTGGCATCAGCAATTTTATCTTTACGATCGCTCTTTCTTGATAAAGCAATCAGAGCATCTTTATCACCGTGCTGATAAGCATCAACCAAGACTTTTACTATCTTAGGTGTAGCAGAAGCAGATAATCCAACTGCACTACGATCAATAAAGCGAGATACCATCCAATTCATCCCTAAATCAGATGTCGGGCTAACAACTGGTACCCCATTCTCAAAGGCTAAAGCACTTGCATTGCGATAACCCACCATAGCCATCACTACATTGCGCTTAGACCATTTATCCTTGCCCAATCCTTTAATTCGATAACCAAGTACTCCAGAACCTTCGACTGCTGTCTTAAATCCAGCTAGCTCTACCTTAAAATTACCGTGAGATGATTGAATCCCACCCCTACAAGCTACCAACATTTCCTTCGCTAGTTTATCACCATCGCTTATTTCGCCAGATGGCAGCAAGCACATTATGTATATCTTAGCTTCACTACAGTTATGCCTTTTCATCGCCGCAGCTATCAAACCTAGCAGCTTGGGTACTGCTATCTCGTACTTAAGTTTTTTCAAAGAACTGGTACCCGCAAATTCCTTAACTGCTAAATCCCCCAATACAAAATACTCGTTTTTGTAAGCTACCCAAAGTCCCGACTCTATGGGAATATCGGAGAATTTTCCTTCTACTGATTTCCTACCAACATCGGCGATCGCACTTCCCATTGTCATAGAAGCACTCTTTTCTCTGGGATACTCCTTTACTATCGCTTTCGTTAAACTACCGCCTAAGTCGCAAGTTAATGTTAAAGTTTTCATTATTATTGCTTTATAAAATTGATATCCAAAATTTTTATTAAAAAACTAACTCATCTGAGTCAAAAGACTTTGGGTCAAATCAAATTCTTCACCCAAGTCCATATCCAGGTTTTCGTCAATCTCCTTAGAAATTACTTCTTCCCCTTCATCTTCCGTCGCACTCGGTACAGGTGCAGCTACACCAGCAGGATAGGGATAAGCCATCTGCATTTGAGTTGGAACAATATCAAAGTTATCTCTAATTAAAGCTATCTGTGCTTCAAGCTGTGCAATAGACCATATTGCAGCATTTCTCATGCGCTCTTTGGATGCTCTTGACAAACGCAAACCAAAAGGTAACCAAGCCATTCTCAAAGTTCTAATCAAAGTTTCTACTAATCCTAAGTTGGGTACAACATCGTCGCTTCCTAGATAAGCGATTATCCAACCATCATCACCAGTCCTACATATTTTGGGAATGGTATACATCTTTTTTCGCATTATTTATCCTCATTAAAAATAATAAATATCTAATTTTTATATCCGCTATTACTAAGCAATTTAAAACTACAATCGCACGCCTCTATCAGATATTAGCTATATCTCAATACATTAATATTGCAGTTTTATCTACTTATTTATAATTAATAAAACATGGAAATATCACAGATAATTACTTCAAATACCTGCAATTACCCTTTCAAATCTCGCTATCAATAAATAGTAAATATCGGAGATAACACCACCATAATTTCAATTACGTAGTGGCGCAATATCCTTACACAAATTTAATCTAACCCTTCATCACTACTTAAATCTGTAGAACATATATACCATAATTTATAGTACTTAAATACTAATTCAGAATCTTCACCCCTACTTGAAATTTCCCTTATCTGGACTTAATATTTAAGTAAGCTCTGTAAAGCTAGCTTCATGTACCTTCATCTCAAATTTATTTACTTAATCCGGATAGTCTCTTAAGCTACAACTAAGCTTAAGTGTGGCTGAAGTAAATTAATGTCACCTCGCTGCTAGCTAGAAACTATCTCAGACCTACTCCGCTATCACTTCAATGCTACTCACCGCTCTAAACAAAGCATCCACATTTCTATCATCTCTCATTCACTCCCCTGCATTTCCCCGCATTCCACTACAACTGTGCGACACTCGCTTCAATGTGACGGACAAGGTATGTCAACATGTGTATGTTTTACCCTCAAAGCCTTGCTACGTCTACTACACAATTCTCAAAATATGAGAACGATTCTCAAATTACCAGAAACGATTATATACTACAATATTGCATTCCAAGACCTTACAGGCACTGTTAATTCCTAAAACGATTTTCAGCTATCCGTATTTAATTTTATAGAAAACACACTAATATAGTTAGTAATACTTAGAACTATAAAAGCGCGATCGCATTATTATATAGCCCTAAGCGTCTTACATACTAAAGACTATAACTATTATAGTCGATTGTACTTGACAAACAAGTATCGTATTCGATATAACTAATATTGATGATAAATACCTATTAATATTATATCTATATCTAGCAATAACTACGGAGCCTCTATTGCAGTTATTGCTACTTATTTCATTAAATTGTGTCCGTATTAAGCCGCCTCAACTACTGCTATAGCCAATACTACTCGTTGTATTATAATAAATAATTTTATACCCTTATTACAAATCCCTGAAAATGGTGATGTTAGTTGATTGATGCTATTACAGCCACATAGTACAAAGCTACACCTTCATTTCAGGCTTTAACAAAGCTCCGACCTAAATGTAGCTGGCTGAGTATTTATTAATAGTTTGATAATAGATTTGTAGCCAGTTTTAGCTAATAGTTTTATTGTGCGTTAATCGCATTAAAACCTTTCCCCTGAAGCTTCAAGCTAATAAATAATACAGTCTCTGCTGGTTAATCGAGAGCGTAATCCTGCTAGAATGAAAGGAAAATTAACGACGGCATAAAGACGCTGCAATACAAGCTGAGTAAGGATTTTAGACAGCGAGTTTAGCTGTTAACATACTTCTCGAAACAAAAGCATCAAACAAAAATACTATTTTTTTTCAGTTAATAGAATCAAGACAGAAGATTGCATTTATATAAGGTGAGTATGAAAAGTAATAAAAATGCTACTTTTCATTACTTAACTGCTGATAATATTGAGGTTCCGTGATGATACTGAAAAACAACACTATGAATTCCGAAGAAAACAAACCATCCAAACCGTTCTGGGAAATGACTGTAGAAGAAAGAGATGCTCTTGCTCAAAAAGCTGTTGACGACGCTAAAGAAAGAATGCATCAAAATGGCGTGGCTTATGTCGAAATAGTTGATGGCAAACAGCATCTGAGACACCCAGATGGAAATTTAACCCCAATAGAAGAATCTTCGTTATAAAACCTACCTTTCCCAAACACAACTTTTGGGAAAGAATCAATCACAATCATCGAAATGCCAAATGACAGATAGCCCACCAAAACTAGTAGTATTTGCAGGACCAAACGGTAGCGGCAAATCAACAATAACAAATCAATTTCAACAATCTCCTGAGTTTCCTAGCAATTATATTAATCCTGACGAAATCGCACTTACGTTAAACGAGGAAAACCCGAAGCGCAAAGCTTATCAAGCTGCAGTACTTGCTGAGGAACAACGACAAAATGCAATCTCTCAAAAAGAATCATTTGCTTTCGAGACAGTAATGTCACACCCTAGCAAACTGAAACTGTTGGAGCAGGCTAAAGATGCTGGCTATCAAGTCGAATTAGTTTTTGTTGCGACTTCCGACCCTGACTTAAACGTAAACAGGGTAAAACAACGTTCAGCAGAAGGTGGTCATGACGTTCCTGAGAACAAAGTACGCTCAAGGTATCAACGCAGTATTGAGCTTTTACCCGCAGCAGCAGAAATAGCAAGCAGGACTTTTGTGTATGACAACACGGAAGCACCCAGACAAAAAGCTGAAATTGAAAACGGTA
Organism: Cyanobacteria bacterium J06635_10; assembly: GCA_039820385.1. Lineage (GTDB taxonomy): Bacteria > Cyanobacteriota > Cyanobacteriia > Cyanobacteriales > Nostocaceae > Rivularia. Next base: position 3,645 of record JBCBQE010000162.1, on the reverse strand, counting down.
CTGTCACTTTTCAAGCACAAGAATCACCCACCTGGGTACAAAATACTGTCAACAAACTAGAATCACGTGCTGCTGAAAAACAGTCAATTGCGTCGAGTAGCGAATTACCTACAGATAAAGCAAATATTGACACTGGTAAGTATGTAGGTGAAATCAGCCAAATCACTAACAATTATATTGTTCAAGAAACTGGCAGTAGTTTAACCATCCACGACAAAAGTATCGCTAAAGGGGATTTTGAGGTAGGACAGAATGTAAGAATCGCCTACAAAGACGGTAATGTTGCTGCAAGCATTCAACCTACACCAGAAAATCAACAATGGGCGCAAGGTATATACGATACAGCTTCCTACATATTCCAAGCAAAAGAGAATGAAGGACAAACGGAAATGCCTAGCAGAGGAATAAAGGTAGCCCAAGGAAGTCAATACAGTGTCGAACTAAACAATAACAGCAAAATCCTCACCGTCTTATCAAACAACGATAATCGCACTGTTGCTAGCTTCGACTTAGAAGAACAATCCGTCATTGCCAGCAATCCTTCACCTGCTGACAAGCAGCAATGGGCTGGTATTGTATCCCAAACCCAAGCCAATATTCAACAAATTCAAGCACCCAACACTAAGCCTGAATTTAACGACTAAAAGTTTTATATCCATCCAACAAAGATGCGTTGGTTTTTCTTTCAATAAATAATAAAGGTAATAATCATGCAAACTATTCATTTTAAGTACAACAGCTACCAACTACAAGCTATCGTTACCCCGTCAGGTAAATTAGAATTCTTAGTTCCCAGCTTAATTACTGCTCTTGGTAAGAATGGTGGCGGGCTAGGACGGAAACTAATGAACGGCATCGCCAAACAGTACAAACAGCGCAGGTTAATTCTACCAACTAACTTCAATAAGCCATACCGTCAGTTAACTGTAGAAAAGGATATCTTGCTAGATTACTTCCGTCATAACGTCCAAATCAAAGAGTTTGCATCGCTTGCTAATTTCCTTAGCGATGTCTCTATCCCACAATTTCAAAATACCAGCGAAGACAATACTGCTCAACCAAGCAATAATCCGCTAGTAGAAGAGTTAGAGCCTTCAATTGATAAATCCCCAAAAAATGGGTGGTATTATTTCCTTGATTCTCTCAAAGCATTTGATTTCAAGCTCAAAACGAATGCAATTGAATTCAAAAAGCAGTTTTGGGATGCTATACCCGATTGCAATAAGAAAGAAGAACCACAACCAGAAGAGTTTCATTATCACAGACATCTAATTAATCTTACTGGATTAGAAGACTTAGCTGCCATCCTCGAAACTTACAAAGAATTAGTTTGTAGCAATAGATTACCCGAAAATTGTCTGTGGGGCTTGATTGACGGACAGATTTACTATGCAGCTAAGAGTGCAGTAATTGAGACAAGTAGCTTTTACCAGCAAAAAGTTAATGAAAAATATGTCAGTAAGTATCTCAAGCTGGTTAGCGATGAAAATAAAACCAAGCAAACTATCGATCTCATAAATAATACACGCTACAACGGTTGGTTGTTAGCGCCTGCTGGAGTAAGGGAATTAGCAATCCACTTTGCTGCTCAAAGACAACAATCGCTTGCTTGGGAAAACCACCTCAATACAGTAGTAGTTGATATTCCCACCGATTGCGATGACTTCACCAAAATTCCGGTTGAGGTAGTTTTCAAGCTAATTGATAATCTTGAAGGACATCCCATTGATTTCAATGCGGCTTGGAAATGGTCCAATTATTCACAAAGACGTGATGCTTTAGATTCGCTAGAATCCAAATTTGAAGAGGGTTCCGAGTTTTTGCGGTTAACCGCAAAAACTACGGAAAAGGGTGGTAGACCGATAGAAAAAATTTACCTCACAATAGATTGCTTCAAACATTTCTGTATGATGGCTAATACCAAAAAGGGAAAAGAATGCAGAAAGTATCTTATCGATTGTGAAAAGAAATTCCGCCTTCGGCGCTCCATCTCCACAACAAGCACTACCAACTACAGCTACGAGCAATTCATCAACAAAGAGATTCCCATCCCAGCGCTTACCTCAGCACTCAGCAATCAAGAACTCTATTCTAGATATGCTTATCTTACAATCGCTCAATATTTAACCAGCCGCAAAAACAGTTTTGATGAACTATGGCAGGAATTTGTAGTTAATCCGCCCAATCTAAAAACTGCGATTGCCTGGGATAAGAAGATAATGAAAGAAGCTGCTCGGTGGGGCATGACTTCTCAAGATACTGAAACAATGTACCGCAACACATTAACCGCCACGGCATTGAAGAAATGCGTCAAACAAGGAACCATATCAATCGAGAATGCACAAACAATCGAAATATTGCTAAAAGAAGCACTGCTTGTTGTTAAGCCTCTTATAATTGCACCAAAACGCCCGCGATTAATTCAACCAGCAGTCGGTGTAAATACTACCCCCGGTGATAAAGCTAAAGAATTAGAATCATCCAAAATCATAAAATTACTAGCACGCAGATGTGTAAGCCTCGAATCAAAGAGGGATATTTGGTACAAGTGGGACGACTTGATACAGGCTATTAACCAAGACGCTGACCGCATGGATTTGGAAATTCAGCATCGTATCTGGCAAAAGCTTGATAAATCCTCCAAGCGTACATATAGAAAAGATTTATTCATCAACAAAAAAGGTATTGCACAAACCGTACTGATGTATTCTGGTTTTGTTTATCCCAACTCTAAGATTGAAGCAATACCAGAAGTCGCTGAGATATTCTTCAACAGCAAAGAAATACTCGATATTCTAGATAAAAGAAAGCTATGCTACCTCAATCAAGCTATACGCTCAATAGATTTTGATGGAATCGCTAATAATGCATATATTTCTGATTGGGTTAAAATTGATGAATCAAATAATTTCTACGAAGAAAAAACTGATTTTGGTACAAAATACCAAGAAGTTCACATTAATAAGTTAGGCTTTGTGCAATTGATTCAATCCTATCTCAAACGTAAAGAGAAGATTGATGGTAGTACTGAGCGAAGTTTAGAGCAGCAGTTTGCGCTGTTAGACATTTTTTAACGAATGTAGAATGAAGAATGCCCGAATTAAGAATGGGATAAATTATAGCCGGATGGGTGAATTCCCCCTTTTTAATTCATTCAATCCCACGGTGCTTCAATTGCGTTGGACATTATACTCCATTGCAATTTCACCATTCTTAATTCTTCATTCTTTTAATGCCTATAAGTCAGTAAAAAGTAGGTAAACCAACCGCTGTAGACTACATCTTAAAATGATTTTTTCTCAATTAACAAGTATAATTAATGTTGTTGATGCAGTTTTAAGTTATGGATAGTAAAGAATTTTTTAATTGGTCTTTAAAGCTTACTCAAAAAGGACAAAAAGGAGTAAACGAGGAAATAGCAGAACATAAAAAAAAGGAATTAACATCTTTTATGTCAAAGATGATATCCATATTATGGGAAAACCTAATGGTACTAAATATGAATATAAAATGGTAGAAGACGAACCAATTATTATTAGAAAACATAAATAATAACTGTAATCTAATAGGATATTCGTAATATGAATACTCGCACCAGTAGAATACAAGTCCTAGTTAATCAAAAAGAGCTAACCAAACTCAAAA
>JBCBQE010000161.1:0-9974 GCA_039820385.1 Cyanobacteria bacterium J06635_10 | reverse complement strand
ACTCCTAACTACTAACTCCTAACTCCTAACTCCTAACTCCTAACTCCTAACTCCTAACTCCTAACTCCTAACTCCTAACTTTCCTAGTAACTGAGCGATTTGCTGACTGATATTGGCTACATTAAAACGTTGACTGGCGGTGTTGCGGGCTGTTTTCGCGATCGCGTCAGTCTTTTGTTTATCTTGGAGACAGGTGTTAATTACTTCGGTAAGTTCTTGGGGATTTCCCGGAGTTGCTAAAAAGCCATTTATACCAGGTTCTACTAACTCAACTGCACCGCCAGATGCTGCGGCAACTACGGGTGTTCCAGATAACATGGCTTCTACAATTACTCTTCCAAAAGGTTCGGGAGAGGTGGAGGTGTGTGCAACTAAGTCACAAGCTGCCATCAGGGGGGGAATATCGTTACGAAAACCTAAAAATTTCACTCGGTTTTGTAGTTGTAATGCTTCAATTTGTTGGTGTAGTTCTTTGACGTAATCTTGTTCGCCAAATAATGCATCTCCAACTAAGATTACTGCTACTTCTGGCGGACATTTAGCGAGTGCTTCAATTAATATATGCTGTCCTTTCCAAGGTGCAAGACGGCTAAAGTGTCCTATAATAAATTTATTATCTAGTTCTAATTTTTGTCTAATTTGCTTAATATTAGATTCGTTATTTATATAGTTTTGTGGGTCAAAACCGTTGTAAACTATTTCTACTAATTTTGCGTTCCCTCCTGCTTCAATAAAGGCTTTTTTACTAGCTTGAGAATTGGCAATCACTAAAGATGCACGATTTGCTAAAGTTACCGCGATACGACGGTTTGTTTGACTAAAGTGTTCTGGTGAAAGAATATCGTGTAAGTGAAATACCAAGGGACGACGAGCTAAAAAACTAGCAATTGCGCCGATGACTAGTGCTTTTTGAGTATTGGCGTAAATCAAATCATAGTTTCTGGCGATTTTTATGACTTTAGTAATTAAAGGTGCCAGTTGAGTAATACTTGCTAATCCTTGAGTTAAAGAACTTTCTTTTTTGACTTGTATTGCTTGGTTAGTTAATACTTGTACTGGGATATGATTTTTTTCTAATAATTCTTTAAAAGAACCATCTGCGAATAATCCTACCAAACAATTTTTTTGATAAGGTTTTGCAATATCGATTAAACATAACTCAGCACCACCGGGTTTACCGCTTTGATCTAAAAATAAAATTTTCATAATTAAAAGAAAGTAGGGAATATGTTGCAGGGAGTAGCAGGAGAGGGGGAAGAGTGGGGAGAGGTGGAAGAGTGACAGAAATTATAATCCTTAATTCTTAACTCCTAACTCCTAACTCCTAACTCTTTATCTCTCTCTACCAACTTTCGCCTAATATCACTTTCCTGACTTCCTGAGCGATTTTATCCCAATCGAAGTTGGTAACTGCATATTCGCGACATTGTTTTCGTGAAGGTTTGACGATTTTCCCGTCTAATACCTGTTCAAGTTTTTCAGCGATGGCACCTACCTCCGTGGAATCAGTAATTAAATCGGGTGAAAATGGTTCGAGAATTTCCGGCATTCCACCGACGGGGGTACATATTACTGGAGTACCCGAGGCTAGTGATTCTACTATGGCTAACCCAAATCCTTCAAAGGATTGAGAAGGCATTATTGTTAAGTCTGCTGCTTGGTAAGCTACTGGTAAAAGTTCGTCGGGTAGAAAACCTAGGAATTCAACGTTGTTTTCTAATCCCAATTCTGTCACCTGTTGCTGTAAACTGGTTTTTAATGGACCACGTCCGGCGATCGCTAAATATATATCGGGAATTTTTGGTTTAATTTGAGCTATAGCTGTAAGTAATTTATCAAGTCCTACACGATGTACTAAACGCCGGGATGTAAATAAGGTAGGACGTTCTATAGACCATCCTAGCTTGATACGTGCTTCAGTGATTGATAAGTCGGGTTGAAAATGATCTATATCGACTCCACCAGGGATTACATAAATTTTCTCCCAGGGTATTTGGTATCTTTGATGCAGAATATTACCAAATGCTTTGCTTAAAACTATAAAGCGATCGCAGCGTTTATAAGTTCTTTGCTCTACGATCGATTTTTTCAGCAATGCTGTGATACTATCTACTCCTTCTTCTTGAGATTCTGATGCCCAAGGGCCGTGAAAATTAAAGGTTATTGGGACATCTTTGGGCAATAAGTCTAATATTGGCAAACTATATAGGGCAAAGTGTAAGTTTACTGCATCTGGCTTCGCTATTCTTGTTTTTTTAAAGTTATTCCTCACTGCCCATAATCTTTGCAATATCGTTGTATCTGGTGCAGCTAAATTTGTCATGGTGATGGGTATGTTCGTTTCATCTTCGGGTAAACCCACTCCACATAATTCAACTCTATCTTTATTTTTCGCTAACCTCAGTGTCAGTTCGTAAATATACCGTTCTAATCCTCCGGGAGTTTTGGGAAACCAGCCCAAACCCAAGCAGAGTATAGATGCAGGTTTGACTGATGTAGTAGGCAACGTTTCATTACATATCACTTTTAATACTCCCCTATAACTAATATAATTTTTCTGCAATTTTAGACTCAATATAAGTCTGCTGGTTGTGTGTTTGGTATTTTCAGTATCTGAAGATTTATCCCTGGAACAATATAAACCGTCTAATTTTAACTTGTTTATATCTATTTTCTTGGAGATAGTCGAACTCTTTCCGATGGTGCATATAATTCATTACCACTACCCAAGATTATAAATAATAAGGCGATTGATAACTATGAAGCGATTTATAGAAGAACAATTTTAGATTAATTTGCATGTATACAAACATACTTATTGTCACCATTGGCATAATCAATATTATTTATTTTCTACTTTTATATTGAGAATATTAAATTTTTATTTAAAAGTTTTGTATTACTTTCATGAATTTTATGTAAAACAAATAAAAATATTGCGATTCATTATTATTCTTATTGGTGAAAACAGAATTCTACAACTTTGCCACTGTATCAAGTGTAGGGTATTTGAAGGTATAAAATACTTACTTGTTTTTATTTTTATATACTTACTACATTTATTTTGTAATTTATCTAAAATTAGATATGAAGAAAAATATATATTACGCACAGTTGTTCATTGGAGTTGGGAATAGTAAACCAAAACTAGAACGAGGTTTTTGTTAGCGTAGCTTGTCTGTAGGACATAAAAACAAATTAGGAATCCTGTATATGGTGGAAGTACTTAAATAAAAGGCGTTGCTGCAATTTTACTATGAATTATATTTACGTAAATTTTGTAAAAAACATAAAATCCTTGTAGAGACGTAACAGTGTTACGTCTCCCACAATGTGAAAATATCTATTGTTTATCTCGATATCTTTGATAGATAACCTTGACCAAAAAATAGACTGGATACAACGGAACGGATTTATCCGTGGAGAAAATTTCAAGCCCTTGACTTTAGACATAGGGTTAATCCGGCACTCATAATATTTTTTTCTTCTTTTTCTTATTCTAATAAATTCTTATGGGAACCCTTGACAATAACTTATAGGTAGCAATTAAAGAATAATCAGATAAGCAGATGGAACATAAATTTATAACAGGTTTGGATCGATTTTATCAACAGCAAATAAATAACAATATGAGATTGTATTCCTATCTTCAAAGCTTATTTAGCAACGTGAATATTAGATGGAACAGAACTGAGAAATTTCTATTATTTTTAAGTACTGCTTTGGCTGTTTCGATTTTATTTGCAATTCACCTCGATGGAAAAGTAACCCCTGCGGCTTCTTCTGGAAGTTATATCAATTCCTGGATTGGTAATAGTTTCGGTGGTGGCGAAAAATGGGTACAAATTCAAATTAGTGGGATGTATGTTGCACCGGATGGAACTATCTATACAAATAGTGAATGGGATGAAGCAGGTAGAGAAGTAGGGATTTATAAAGACGGAGATGTAATTGGTAAAGCTGACGATTTACATGGTTGGGGAAGAAGCGGTGGAATTGCGATCGCAGCCGATAATAAATATATGTATGTGGCGATGGAGCAATCGTGGATTAACCAAGAAAAAGAAGGTTATCCACCGGAAGGAACTAAGTGGTATTGTGTCAGACGGTACGATTTAAATGGGAAAATAGCACCTTTTCCGAATGGGAAGGGGTGGGATAAAAGTATGTTGATTGTTAGTACTAATTCGGAGTTAACGGGATTAGCAACTTTAGGTGGAGAGTTGTTTGTCAGCGATAATGCAGCGAATAAGGTGCGCGTCTACAATAGTTCGACAATGGAGGAATTACGCAGTTTTAATGTCAAAAAACCTGGAAATATTACTGTCGATCAAAAAGGGAATTTATGGATTATTCGAGATAACGATATCGTACATTATTCAAAACAAGGGAAAAAACTACCGGGAGTGATTTCTCGATTGCAGAATCCGAGTGCGGTTGCTGTCGATAATCGCGGTAGACTTTTGGTTGCAGAAAATGGTCCGAATCAGCAAATTTTAATTTACGATATTAGAAATAAGCCGAAACAAGTTGATACCTTTGGTGTAAAAGGTGGAATTTATGCCGGAATTCCTGGAAAAGTTAAAGATTTAAAATTTGCCGGTATTTCGGGAGTTGGTAGCGATCGTTCTGGTAATATCTATATTAGTAATGATGGTTTTGAGCGTACTGGAGTAGATTTACGTAAGTTTTCCCCATCGGGTAAATTGCAGTGGAAGTTATTAGGGTTGCAATTTTTAGATAACGCTGATGCTGATCCAAAAACAGACGGCTTGGATGTATATACCAAGAATGAACGTTTTGCAATGGATTACAGCAAATCTGGAGGTAAAGAAGCAACCTACGCAGGTTATACTTTAAACCCTTTTAAATATCCTCAAGATCCCCGTTTACATACTGCACCAGATGCAACATTTGTACGCCGCATTCAAGGTAGAAAATTTTTGTACCTGACGAATATGTTTGGTGGAATGATGCAAATTTACCGTTTTAATGAAAAAACCGATGGTGAAATTGCTATACCTTCAGGGATGTTTGTAGTTTCTCACCCACGTGGTGGAAAACAACCTGCTATAGAAGGAGATTTTCCTCCCTTTCAACCAGGTGATGGTGAATGGATTTGGCGCGATAAAAATGGTAACGGTAAATTTGAAAGGAATGAATACGATATAAGTAAAGATCATCCTTTTATTGGTGGATGGTGGGTAGATAGTAAAGGCGACGTGTGGAAAAACTTGCGTACTCAAGATGGTGTTGGTATTCGTCATTTTCCCCTACAGGGATTCGATAAAAATGGAAACCCCATTTACAGCTACAGCAAGATGGAAAAAATCGCTCATCCGAAAATATTTGGCGACTTACGCAGGGTAGAATATTTTCCCGAAACTGACACCATGTATTTATCCGGTTATACCGATGAAAATCCTGCGATTAACAATGATTATGCCAAATTAATGGGTTCCGAAATCGCGCGTTACGATAATTGGAGCAAAGGAAATCGTAAACCGAGATGGCGAATAGTGCTTCCTGTTGATAGAAGCGCACCTCCAGAAGTTTTAAATCCGGCGGCTATGAGTGTTGCCGGAGATTACGTATTTGCTGTCACTGTGTACAAAGCAGAAGTTTATGTTTATGATGCGAAAACGGGAAGACGAGTCAAGATTTTGAAACCTGGTAAGGAAGTCTTTGAAGAAACTGGTTGGGTTGATATTCCTTATGGTGTGCGTGCTTTTCGGCGTAAAAATGGTGAATATGTGGTGTTTGTGGAAGAAAATGCCAAAGCTAAGGTGATGATGTATCGGTTTAAGGGTTAAAAGTGAGTGGTTAGTGGTGAGTAGTTAGTAGTTAGTAGTAGTCTTTTTCATTTGTTTTGAGGGGTGTAAGGTAAAAACAAAAAAATTTCTTCTCCCCCTGCTCCCTCCGCTCCCCCCTACCCGAAATATTTAATGAAAAAGAGTAGCACTTAGTTGTTGAGAAACCCGGTTTTTTTTAACCGGGTTTGCTGAATTAATTTAATAATCTATGCAGGGGTATCCCAGAAATCCCTCAGAGCAGTTCCCTAACTAGGTGCTAGCCCCCAACCAGGTAGCCATTAAGGGTGAGAAGTTGGGAGGTAATGCCCGAATCTCAGTGTCTTTAGACCTGAGAGTGGCTCAATAAAACTGTTGCGCTTACATTACAGTTACATTCAATTGAAAGACAATATCGTTATAATCCATATCACCACCATCGGGTAAATCTTCCACACCCCAGGTATTACCACCTAGGTTGCGAAAATGGTCAAATCCATCTGAGTTAGCACCGATGTGAGCAAAGAAAACTTGAGCATCGTTTGAATTGTCGTTTAATACTTCCTCAAGGGTACCGTTGGCAATTACAAAGGGAGCAAACATTAGACCACCAACCATTTCAAGACTACCACTAATACCGGTTTCCCCTATTTGGAAAGCGTTATTTTGACTGTTGCGAAGCGCTGCTTGGGTATAACCTTCGTCCCCAGGATTTAGTAAATTACCTGTGAGTGGGTCGCTAACGGCACCATTTTCGTCTTCGACTACGTAGAAACCAACGACGTTTTCGTATGCAGATTCTTCTCTAACGATAGGAGCTTCTATTATAATTTCTTAGGTCTAAGATTTCCCCTTCGCTTCCACCTTGGGTATCGGTTCCGATTTCGGGTGTTTCGTCAGTTAATTCTGCGTTGATGACTATATCGGTGAAGTCAGCAGCACCCAATTCATCTTCAAATGACAACTGGAAGGAACTTTCACCGGTTTCGCTCATTTGGATTCCTCGGAAACCTTCTCCTTGTTGTTCAGTTCCAAATAATACGCTATCTAGGGAAGTTTTACCACGACGAACGCTATCGAGGGTACCGTTTTTAACTAGTAAGAAACCAATATTTTTGTCTGCAAAGCCTTTCATAATCCGCTTGGGATTAGCGATGAAGTCATCGGGAAGGATGGAGAAGATGGAACGAGCTTTTGTCAGTGCTGCTTCTTTGTAATTTGCATCTTCGGGACTTAAACCGTTAATGGTTCCTTCTTGGTTTTCTGTGGTAAAGATAGCGATTTCATGGATTCTTCCAGAGGGGAGGTTTTTGCTGCTGAGGCTGAATTTGATTTTGGTATCGGTTAAATCATCACCATCAAGTTCTAGGAGGTTACGACGACCTTTTCCTTTTGCAAGTTTTTTGACTTTCCTCGAAACAATAGTTGTGTTGTCTTGGGAATCAATAATGGCTAGTAGATTTTGATTTTCCTTTGGAGATTGTCCGGATTTTTCATCCTTCATTGCTGGTTTGTCACCGGATTCATCCTTCATTGGGGCTGGTAACTGCTTACTTCTACTTCTGTGAACTTATCGGAGAAAATTGTGGTGTCGCTAGAAACTGTTACGTTTGCATTACCTAAAGTATAAGTACCTGCTGGTAATAGAAGAGAATCCACTTCCGAATCATCAACTTTGAGTTGAATTGTAGATGCAGTATTCCTATAAGCTTGGTCTACAATGAGTGTACGCTCTGTGGGAGCACCATTGAGTGAAATCGTTACATCTGCTTCTGGTTGACTGAGGAGAGATATATAAAACTCTGATGTCCCATTTTCAGTTACCGTCGTATCCCCAATTTCAACAATTCTGACTCCTGGTGTATCGTTATCTTGAATGCTTAAAATTGCTGATGGTGGTTCGTTTTCGTTAATGGAATAATCGCTTCCAGATGACAGGGTAACAACAACGGTTTCTTGGGGAATACTGGTGGTTTGATTTGTCCCAACAGTTGTAATATCGCTGGTAAATTCAACAGCAGCATTTACGGAAGTTACATTACCATTCGCATCAATTGGTAAATTATAATTTCCATTGACTTTGGCGATCGCGAAGCGCATGCTATGCAGGCTTATCGCACCATTGCTAAAGGTTAATTCTGTATCATCATCTAGGGTAACTGTACCCACCTCAATTAAACTTTGCTTCTGACTATCGCTGAGTTTTGCAGTATTTATTTGTAGTCGAACATTATTCCCAGAAGCACTTACTACTTCTAAGGGAATAGCTTCTACTTTAAAGTCATCAATGGGGAAAGCAATAATCTGACTCCGGGTTTCTCCGGGAGCTATACGTACCGAACCCGTTAAGGTTTTCAAATCGTCAGTTTCACCGGAACCATCTGTATCTACTGTACCGCTGACGCTGTAATTAACTACAATTCCGGTACCGTCAAAACCATCGGGTGCTGCTTGATCTAAGCTAACAATAAAGTAACCCGGTGAACCAGCTTCGTTAGCAGCAGCAACTGCTTTAATACTAGCAGTTGGTAAATCGTTGTCTTCAATTTTGACAATAACATCACCCCTTGGAGTTGCTCCGTCATAAGTACTATCTTCATCACTGGAAACTGTAAAATCAATGTAACTGCTGTGGTTGTACTCAATATCGTAATCATCCACCGCTGTAACCTTCACAGCTTTAGCTAAATTCCAGTTGGTTTCGTCAAAGGTAACGCTATAGGATTCCCCATCAAATTCATCATCAAGACTAATGTTGTAATCCTTATCCCCGTTAACATCAACGGGATTCATGGTAATGGTGACTTCTCCAAGGGGTTGAGTTGCTAGTTTGACATTGAAGAAATTATTACCATACCCTTCCAAAGAACTGATATCGTATCTATCAACAAGAACTGCTGCGGTATCATTATCGTTATTGGTTACGGAAATATCGGTAGAGATATCTTCTGTAAAGCTCGTGGTAATTTCATTTCCCACACCGCTGACATTTACAGATGATGCAGTAGTAGTTAAAGTTACATCCTCATCCAGAGTTACCGCTGCACCGTTACTAAAGTCAATTTGGGTACCTGCAACTAATTCGACTTCACTAGCTGTAGTATCGTTAATCCTTAAGCTGATAGTTCCTGCTGCTTCGTTGTAGTCAGCATTAACAATAATTTCGGTTTTACCAGAATCTTTATCGGTGTAATCTGTTGTAACTTCAGCAGTGGCATTAGTAGAGACTTCTGTAGTTGCAACTTTGAGAAGATTACTATCTATTCTTCCAAAAATAGTCGAAGCTTCTGTATTGCTCAGGGTTTCTGCAACTTCTACGGTAAACACCGTACCATTACTAAAGGTTAGCTGTTGTCCCAAACTTAGATCGATGGAAGCAATACTACTACTTTCATCAATTTGTAATTCTAATCTACCGTCTGCATACTCTTCAGTAACAATAATTTGAACGTACTTTGTTAAATTACTATTGTCTTCATCAATGAATGCTGTGGTGTTTTTGAGAATTTGATTCGCTGCTTGAACCTGAGTTACGTTGACATTAGTAGCGCTTGAGTTGCTCAGAGTTGTATCGCTGCCAACTTCAAGAATCATACCATTAGCAAATGTTAACTGAGTTCCTACAGCTAATTCGGTTTCTAGAATATTCAGGTCATCAAGTAACAAGCTAATAGCATTGCTGCTACCATCAACATAGTTAAAATCTTCCGTAATTTTGAGGATGAGATTATCTTCGTTATATTGTTTGTCCTCACTGATAACGGTGGAAATAATATTGTAGTTAATATTACCATCATCAATATCATCATTAACGGAAGTTAGGGTAACTGCTTGTGAAGTCTCGATTCAAAGTGATTACCAAACTGGTGATAATAGCAGTTCTACTTTAACAATTGTTGACAATGACACCGCGAAAATCCTGATTACTGGTTCCGATATAAATAGCTATGATAGAGCTTTAGAGAACTATACTGAAATCTCGTCATTCACAACTTCAGAAGACGGAAGTACAAAAACTTTCTACGTTTCTCTCAATAGCAAACCCACAGATAATGTAGCAGTTTACCTTGGTGTTGAGAATAGCGAAGAAGGTTTACTTTCCGACGACAACGAAAGCGATGAAAATCTAGTTAAACTGGTCTTTTCTCCAGATAATTGGGATACTTCACAAGCAGTTACCCTAAC
>JBCBQE010000160.1:0-10007 GCA_039820385.1 Cyanobacteria bacterium J06635_10 | reverse complement strand
CAAAAAAACACGATCGAATAGCTATCCGGCAAGCATATTATGAATACTGTCCAAATTAATCTATATAATTAGAATTTACTATCTCAAGTCCAGCTAATTACTTTTTCATTACCTCTTACCCATTGTCTATATCCTTAACCCCATAAATATATAAAAACCCAGTTTCTCATTAGAAACCGGGCTGATCGTACGCTAATTAATAGTTAACTGAATTACATTGTTACCAACTCCACAGGAACTCGTTTAAAAATAAGGCGTTCGTTTTCTACATCCACAAAGATAGTATCGCCGTCATTGAATTCACCGCGCAAAATTGATTTCGCAATTTGAGTTTCTAATTCCCTTTGAATTGCACGTTTTAATGGACGCGCACCGAATACCGGGTCGTATCCTACTTCTGCTAAAAAGTCAAGAGCAGCATCGGATAATTTCAAAGACATTTTGCGATCGCTAAGTCTGTGACGCAATCTTTCCACTTGTAATTGCACAATCTTGCGTAATTCCGATTTCTCCAAAGCATGGAAGAAGATTATTTCATCAATACGGTTGAGAAATTCTGGACGGAAGGTGCTCCGCATTACCTCCATAACTCGGTTACGCATTTCTTCATAACGAGAATTATCCCCAGCAACATCAAGAATAAATTGGGAACCGATATTACTCGTCATAATGATAATCGTATTTTTGAAATCTATCGTCCTTCCTTGAGAATCGGTGACTCTTCCATCATCGAGGATTTGCAGCATGATGTTAAATACATCTGGGTGCGCTTTCTCAATTTCATCGAACAAAATTACTGCATAAGGGCGACGACGGATAGCTTCAGTAAGTTGTCCACCTTCCTCATAACCAACGTATCCCGGAGGCGCACCAATTAAACGAGAAACTGCGTGTTTTTCCATATATTCGGACATATCAATCCGCACCATCGCCTCTTCAGTGTCGAACATATAAGAAGCTAAAGCTTTACCCAATTCGGTTTTACCAACACCCGTAGGGCCAAGGAAAATAAAGCTGGCTATAGGACGATTTGGATCGGCTAATCCCGCACGGGAACGTTGTATAGCATCGGCGACAGCTGTTACCGCTTCACTTTGTCCCACAACACGGTTATGTAATTCATCTTCCAGATGCAATAGTTTTTCTTTTTCGGATTCCACTAACTTACTGATAGGGATACCCGTCCATTTAGAAATAACTTCAGCAATATCAGCTTCGGTGACTTCTTCCCGTAGTAGAGATTTACCGCTATGTTGTGCTTGAGAAAGTTCGGTTTCAGCAGCTTCCAATTGACGGTGTAAATCGGTTAATTTACCGTATTTCAACTCAGCAGCCCGATTTAAGTCGTAATCCCGTTCAGCTTGTTGAATTTCGACATTAACTCGGTCAATTTCCTCTTTTACCGACTGAATTTTCGTAATTACGTCTTTTTCTGACTGCCACTGACTGTTAAGGGCTCGCTGCTCCTCTTTGAAATCGGCAAGTTCTTTTTCTAACCGTTCCAAACGTTCCCTAGAAGCAGCATCGCTTTCCTTTTGCAGCGATAGCTTCTCCATTTCAAGTTGTAGAATTTTGCGATCGATTTCGTCTAATTCTTCTGGTTTGGAAGTAATTTCCATTTTTAGACGTGCTGCCGCTTCATCTACCAAATCAATTGCTTTATCGGGTAAGAATCGGTCAGTGATATAACGGTTAGATAAAGTAGCAGCCGCCACCAAAGAACTATCAGCAATCTTCACACCGTGGTGGACTTCATATCGTTCCTTTAAACCCCGGAGAATCGAAACAGTATCTTCCACGCTGGGTTGATCGACGTAAACTTGTTGGAAACGTCTTTCTAGAGCCGCATCCTTTTCGATATATTTACGATATTCATCTAAAGTAGTTGCACCAATACAGCGCAATTCACCCCGCGCTAACATCGGCTTGAGTAAATTACCCGCATCCATCGCGCCTTGAGTTGCACCAGCGCCGACAACCGTATGAATTTCATCAATAAATAGAACAATATTTCCTTGAGATTCCGTAACTTCTTTCAATACAGCCTTCAAGCGTTCCTCAAACTCACCTCGGAACTTCGCACCCGCAATCAATGCACCCATATCCAAAGCGATCAACTTGCGATCCTTAAGGGATTGTGGTACATCACCCGCGATAATTCGTTGCGCTAAACCCTCAGCGATCGCAGTTTTACCAACACCAGGCTCCCCCATAAGTACGGGATTATTTTTAGTCCGACGCGATAAAATTTGAATAGTACGACGAATTTCATCATCGCGTCCAATTACAGGATCGAGTTTACCTTCACTAGCAGCTAGAGTTAAGTCACGCCCATATTTTTCCAGAGATTGGTATTTACCTTCTGGATTTTGGTCAGTCACTTTTTGACTCCCCCTAATTTCCTTAATAGTATCTTTTAATTTCTTTTCATCTATGCCAATTTCTCGAAATAAAGTTTTACCATAACGATCGTCCCTGGCATAACCTAGCAATAAATGTTCGATAGAAATATACTCGTCACCATACTCTTTACGGTATCCATCAGCTCGATCTAAAAGCGTATCCAAGCTGCGCCCTAAGTATACAGAACTACTACTACCCGATACCTTCGGTTGATTTTTTATAAACTCTTCCGTACGCTCCCTGATTTTTTCAACGTTCGCACCCAGTTTAGTAAAAATAGGTGCAGTCAATCCATCTTGTTCCAACAGCGCCTTCATTAAATGTTCGCTTTCAATCTGCTGTTGTTGATATTGTTTTACAATCTCAGGAGTATGGGTAATTGCTTCCCAAGCTTTTTCCGTAAATTGATTTGGATTAGTAGGTTGCATAGGCTTTGTAAAAAAGATAACTTTTCTTGTAGCACAAAAAAGAAAAATAAATTAATTATTTCTATAAAACATTCTAAAAAAAGCCATCTAACCTACAAGATCGGTGTTCACCCCCTCACTTAGTCGTATTTCCCTAAATTAGTTGATAGTTACTAGTTACTAGTTGATAGTTGATAGTTGATAGTTGCTAGTTGCTAGTTGGTGTTTGATAGTTGATAGTTGCTAGTTGTTGTCAGCCAAAAATTCCCCCTCTCCCCCTCTCCCCATCTCCCCATCTCCCCACCTCCCCCTCCCCTTCCGAGTTAACATATCTATGAGAAAAGAGTTCTTGACAATGGCTAAAAAACAGAAATTTCCTTATTTACTCGGTTCTAAGTGGACATCTGGTCAAAAAATCGATGGTTGGCGACACTTTCAAGTCATTAACCGCAAAAATCAAGGCAAGTGGGTATATGCAGAAATGGTTGCTTCTTGCGATAGTACGGTTCGTTTCTGGATTAATGCCATCGTTTTGCAAGATCGCTCAAATTGGCAACCCGGTTGGCAATCTTTACAAGAAATGGCACAAGTTAAAGATGAAAATGCTTGTTGAGCAAGATAAATTTAATCTATTTAGCCTTTGCCCTCCGGAATTACTAGAACCTTACATCATCTATAAAAAACCAAAATTATCAGCTTTTGTTTATATTTATGTTTAATTCTGCCAAATATTCCGACTCTTGAAATTTATTTAGATGCCAAAATCCAAAAAAATTACTTTGTTTTTGCAAATGTGATTATTTTTAACATTACTGTATTTAAGTCCCATTAATTTAAATAATTTATTGCACAAGCTCATATGAAGGCGGCTTCCTGATTTGGCAGTTCCCTCGGAGTGACGGGTACCCATAAGAATTTTTTCTTCTAAAAAATTTCCGCCAGAAACCCTTGACTCGCTAAACTTCCCGAGACAGTGGAAAATCATTGCAAAACCTCAAATAATCAAGCCCCATATAAGCAGAATTTTCAATTAAATTTTTTTTGTGAAGAAACCGAGTTTTTACTTAAGTACGTAGCAAGCTAAAAAGGCTTACAATCGGCGAACATCATATGTTTGAGCGATTATCCATAGTTCTACCCCTAGTACTTAGAATTCTCGTAATTTAGGCTCAGTGCGATCGCTGAAAGTTTTAGGTGAGCTCCTTTTGGATTTCAATGTAATTATAAAGGCGTTTGCAATATTTATTTTTCGATTCAGGCTATATAAATCAAGATTTGGAGATTTTTTTGTTTATTGTAACTAATTGTATATAAATCATTAAATAAAACCTATTATTAAATTAATTTAAGTATTTATAGACTTTTGCAGTTGATGGTGTTTTAAATTGAAAATAATGAATTGCATTTCTCGTCAATAAATCCGATTACAACTTAAAAGCTTTATTGTTTTGGGTGTAACTTAGACATTAACGAGTAAAAATGACCTACGCATTACAATCCTTTTTCTGGCAAGGATAAGGAAAGTTATGAAGTCAAGGGTTTGACAAGAAACTATAAGAGGCAAGAACAGTGAGACTAGCAGTTTACGGAAAAGGCGGAATAGGTAAATCCACAACCAGTTGTAATATTTCCGTCGCCTTAGCCAAACGTGGTAAAAAAGTTCTACAAATTGGCTGCGATCCAAAACACGATAGTACTTTCACCTTGACAGGATTTTTGATTCCAACAATTATTGATACCTTGCAGGAAAAGGATTTTCACTACGAAGATATTTGGCCAGAAGATGTTATTTACAAGGGTTATGGCGGAGTCGATTGTGTAGAAGCAGGTGGTCCTCCAGCAGGTGCAGGATGTGGTGGTTACGTGGTTGGAGAAACCGTAAAATTACTCAAGGAACTCAACGCCTTTGATGAGTATGATGTAATATTGTTCGACGTTCTCGGTGACGTGGTTTGTGGTGGTTTTGCAGCACCACTCAACTACGCTGATTATTGCTTGATTGTTACGGATAACGGCTTTGACGCATTATTCGCAGCTAACCGTATTGCCGCTTCTGTCAGAGAAAAAGCCCGCACTCATCCATTACGACTGGCCGGTTTGATTGGCAACCGTACTTCAAAACGGGATTTAATTGAAAAATATATTGAATCCGTACCCATGCCAATTTTAGAAGTTTTACCTTTAATTGAAGATATCCGTGTTTCCCGAGTAAAAGGTAAAACTTTGTTTGAAATGGCAGAGACAGAACCGTCTTTAAACTTCGTTTGCGACTATTATCTCAGTATTGCCGATCAACTTTTAGCACGTCCCGAGGGAGTAGTTCCACAGGATGCTCAAGATCGAGAACTATTCTCATTGTTGTCAGATTTTTATCTAAATCCGAATAAACCACAGGTTCCTAATCCCGAAGAGGAACTAGACTTGATGATTGTATAAATCATTAGTTTATTTCTCAGGATGAGGAGATAACATGGCTTTCTTTTATAGTTTCACGGATTCATTGAAGCAGAAGTGGTTGGAATTCTACACCTCTAATCGCGACTGGATTAAATTACATATGGAAGTGGACTCGGTTTACACCCCCGACGGTGGAAAACGTCCGTCTTCATACCTCATCCTGGGAGTAGCAAATGCCCTGGAACCTAAGTTAGCGCAGTTAATGCTGCCATTTTCTAAGTTGAATGCAGATGCTGACACCTTAGTTGAAGTGCTCGACTTACATTTCGATCCAGATACAGCCCTTGGAGAACAACCCGTCATGCCCGCATCGGATGAATCACAGACGGGTGAGTCGGAATTCTCTATTAATGAAAATTCAGAGGAATTTGCTAGTGCAGCTTCCTCACTTGAAGATTCTGGGGATGTAGAAAATGTTCCACAGATGGATAATGTTGATTCCCCGAGTGAAACTGTGGTAGCAGAAGAAAGCTGGGGTGGACAAGACTTATCTACAAGTGAAGAAAATGGATTAAATGACATCCAAGAATCAGGCTTGGGAGATATTTCTCTGGGTGAAGAAGAATCTTCCTTTAATGAATCCCAGCAAAGCCCAAAGGCAGAATCTGAAGATGCTTTTGGCGATATTTCCTTTGACGAGTTTAAAGATGGCAATAGCACCGGCTTTGGCGATGCGCTAAAAGATGTCTGGGGCGAAGAATCTACACAAAAAGATAACGAAATTTTTTCAGGGGAAGATATGACTGATGGTGCTATTGACGATACGGAAATAGCACGTCTGTTCACAAACGGCTAAGACAATTAGTTAGGAGTAAGAAGTAAGAAGTAAGAAGTAAGAAGTAAGAAGTAATAAATTTTAATTACTCATCACTCACTACTTACTACTCACTCCTCACTCCTCACCATTCACTCCTAACTTTTACTTAGCTCCTAACTTAAAAATTAAGGGGAGAAAATATAAAAATGACAGTTGCTGAACCACAAGCTTTAAATTTTGACTGTGAAACAGGTAATTACCATACTTTTTGTCCGATTAGCTGTGTAGCTTGGCTATATCAAAAAATCGAAGATAGTTTCTTTTTGGTGATTGGCACAAAGACTTGCGGCTACTTCTTGCAAAACGCAATGGGAGTAATGATTTTCGCCGAGCCTCGTTATGCAATGGCGGAGTTGGAAGAAGGAGATATTTCAGCAAAACTCAACGATTATGAAGAACTCAAAAGATTGTGCTTACAAATAAAACGCGATCGCAATCCTAGTGTAATCGTCTGGATTGGCACCTGTACCACCGAAATCATCAAAATGGACTTAGAGGGTTTAGCACCCAGATTAGAGGCTGAAATCGGCATTCCCGTGGTGGTAGCGCGAGCAAATGGTTTGGACTATGCCTTCACTCAAGGAGAAGATACCGTTTTAGCTGCAATGGCTAATCGCTGTGCCAAAGAAGCACCTGTAGTAGAAAAAGATAATGAAGTTCGTAACGGTATTCAAAAGTTACTTAATTTTGGCAAGAAGAATGAAGTTGTAACTCAAGAAGATTCCGAATACGTAGAGCATCCACCTTTAGTTCTTTTTGGTTCCTTACCCGATCCTGTTGTCACTCAGTTGACTTTGGAACTGAAGAAGCAAGGTATCAAGGTTTCCGGGTGGCTCCCTGAAAAAAGATTTACAGAACTACCAGTAATTGAAGAAGGGTATTATGTCGCCGGTGTCAACCCCTTCCTCAGCCGCACCGCTACAACCTTAATGCGGCGACGCAAATGTAAATTAATCGGCGCACCATTTCCTATAGGCCCCGATGGTACCAGGGCTTGGATTGAAAAAATGTGTTCCGTGTTCGGTATTACTCCCAAAGGTTTGGAGGAAAGAGAAGCGCAAATTTGGCAAAATTTGTCAGATTACGTCAATTTAATTCGTGGTAAGTCAGTTTTCTTTATGGGCGATAACTTGCTCGAAATTTCTTTGGCAAGGTTTCTGATTCGCTGCGGAATGACAGTTCCTGAAATCGGTATTCCCTACATGGATAAGCGCTATCAAGCTGCTGAATTACAACTTTTAGAAAAGACTTGTCATGAAATGGGCGTGGAACTGCCCAAAATTGTCGAAAAACCGGATAATTACAACCAAATTCAGCGAATTAATCAGTTAAATCCCGACTTGGTAATTACCGGAATGGCCCATGCTAATCCCTTAGAAGCACGAGGAATCAATACCAAATGGTCGGTAGAATTTACCTTCGCTCAAATTCACGGCTTTACCAATGCACGAGACATTTTAGAATTGGTAACACGTCCCTTGCGTAGAAATAACAGCTTGAAGGATTTGGGTTGGGATAAGTTGGTCAAGGAAGAAGCGAAGATTTAAAAGAAAAATAAGTTTTTCACTACATAGTCTTCCTAAATTGTCAACCCTGGGTTCGGGTTGATGCACCCCGAACCTGGAACTCCTAAAAAAAAACTGGTTTCAGGTTCACCTCTAATTCTGACAAAGAATATAAGATTGCCACCCGCCGACTTGATGATGGTATCTCAAAATATTGTCCCTTGATTTTTGAACGTTTATCCACGGATAGCTAAATTATAAATATTAACAAAATAAACAATATTTTAATTATTATTTTAATGATTAACTGTAGCTAGGAGCAAATTATCAGAAAACTACAGTGAATGCATCCAAGAAAAAACAAACTTTTACAATAGACCCAGAATCAAAAAATTGGAGCCGTAAGCTTGATTTTTATTGGTAAAATTGACTTTAAATCTGTACCTCAATTGAGTATAGCTGTTGTAGTCCCAGAACAATCATGTATATTTTTGATACTTTAAATGTGAAATAAATGCTAAATTTGTTATATTTTAAGTAACTTTAGTAACTCTGTTAAATATATCTTAACATTGAAGTTCGTCACAAGTTATCTTCCGATTATGTAAAGATGTATCATTTTTAGATAAATTAGTAGTTTTAATGATTTTTTGGACAAAAAGCGGAGTATATGGTAGCAATTTCACCTATGAGCTTCTCCCTTGGCAAGTTAAACTAAATCTGGCAATAGCCGTATAGAGGGATTGTAAAGGGGCTTTTTATGGCAGTAAACGTAAAAGAAATTGGCGGATATCTGGACCAACTTGGTTGGGAATATCGCATTGATGAAGAAGAAGACCGTATTGTTACGGGTGTAGAAGGCGATCACGTCGAAGATTTTTTGATTGTAGTGCAGCTAGATGAAGAAGGAAAATTTTTCCGCGTGTTTGCACCTCAAGTGTTGAGCGGCGTGAAAGATCATCCCCATAAGGCCGCAATTTTACAGACAATGTTAGTTATTTCTTGGGAAACCAAGATGCTGCAATGGGGATATGACCCTTCTGACGGCGAAATTCGTGCGATTATTGAATTTCCCATAGAAGATTCTAAACTTACCGAAAAACAATTTAATCGTTGTTTGAGTGGGTTAATTCAACTGGTTGACAGTGTGGCGATACCTCGTCTTCAGGAAGTTATGGAAACAGGGCACGACCCAGGTAATGTAGAAATAGGCGAAAGACTATTATTGAGTATTCAAGAACAAGCTCCTGGATTATTGGATCTGCTTGAGAAAGCAATGGAAGCAAGGAAAAAACGCGGCAGGTTCCCTAGCGAATAAAGTCGAGTAGCCGATATAAATAGCTATACTCCCTATGAGAGTACCCTCACAATATACTGAAGTTTTCTTGGGCTGGGTTTTATGACATCTTACGCAACCTCTTCTGCGAAAGCAGAAATGAGCGAACTCCGGCGGTTAAAAGGCTTATTACCCCCAGAATTACAAAGCTGGGTTACGGTTGAAGGCACAACCGAAGTCAATCCACCCCTAGTTCGCAGCGAAGAAATTGGTAAAGATCAAGTTGAAATTCAAATTGATCTGGCAAAATGGGATGAATTGGCAATGGATCAACGCAATCTATTGTTCTGGCATGAAGTCGCTCGCATTCAAAACGATACCATTCCTAAAGATGGTTGGGAAATGGCAGCCTTGGCCATCGGTTTAGGCGGTGCAGTAGGTGAATTGTGGGTACAAGATGGATTGCTCTTGGTACTTGCATTAGCCTTATGCGGCGTTTCTGGCTGGCGATTGTTTCAGAAAAATAGTGGCGAAAAGCAAGCTAGAGAATTAATCGAAGCTGATGAGAAAGCCATTGCTTTAGCAACTCGATTTGGCTACAGTTTGCCCAATGCCTATAAGAGTTTAGGTAGCGCTTTAAAAACCTTAATTGAAAAATCTCCCAGCAAGCGCCAGAGATCGAAATATGAAGCCCGACTTTCTGCACTTAAGCGTAGTGCTAATAAGGCAAAATCTAAGTCTCGCAATATGGATGAAGGCGGTTATTGAAGTTCTCTCAATCTTCTTTCTTCTTGAGGGATTCTCACTTCACATCTCCATTGCTCGGAGTAAGCCCGCTTCTATTCATCTACATAAGGGGCACAAAAGCCCCTAATTATTCTAATTCCATCTAAAACAAATATTTATAAATGCGGTTTCCGAAACGGATATGACGGCTATCCGTGACTTGTATTACAATTTGTACAAGTTAATTTGCTTAACGTTAAATCTTTGTTTATATCCAGTTAAAATACTTATGGGAAAAATCCAGGGTTGAAAGTTGAGAAATATTCTCCATGCAGATTGAGTTCATTTGCTTTCATATTTAATTTATCCACTACAGCGACTTGGTTTTTATCCCTTATTTTTCGAGATAGCTCATT
>JBCBQE010000159.1:9756-10022 GCA_039820385.1 Cyanobacteria bacterium J06635_10 | reverse complement strand
CAACCCATACCAGAAACTGAATCGCTTGAAGCAGCTTCAAGCGCTGCTGATTACTATAAACAAGCTTGGGAATATACTAAACCAACTCTGGGAACCGGCTTGTCTGGTTCTGGTAAAAGTACGACAGCACGTTACTTAGCTCGACAATTAGGAGCAGTTGATCTACCCTCGGATGCAATACGTAAACAAATAGACCCGAATTCCTCTATTACAACGCGGTGGTGATGATTTGTATACCGCCCTTCAGGAGTCAAAAAACTTATTCG
>JBCBQE010000159.1:0-9746 GCA_039820385.1 Cyanobacteria bacterium J06635_10 | reverse complement strand
TTTCTACTAAAAAAATTTGCCTCTTAACCCTTGACGTAGCAGATTCAACTGCCGATTTGTTAACATCACCTTAGGATCGCCCGCCGAACCATTTATCGAAAAAGAGAAATCGTATCTTAAGATTTTAGACACAACCCGGCCTCAAGAGGCACAATTAAAACAATTAATTAGCCAATAGCCGAATTATGGCAAAAAAAAGTTCTAGTAGTTTTTTACCTCTCTCTCAAAGCTTTATCTCTCAACTGATATTCGGAATATTTTTGGCCTTTATATTTTTCCTGTCTTCTGGACGACTGGAATTAAGTGTCTTCCTAGGAATATTAGGTGGATTAGCATTAGGTTTGTTTACAACAACAACTAGAGGTGGTCCCCGCCCTGAGACTGTGGCATCTTCCGATGGTATCGATTCTGGGCTTAAATACTGGTTATTTTTCTTACTTAGCTTTATCCTTTTAGGCTATGAACCGCGTATAAGTATTTTGCTCGGTGGATTAGCTGGTCTGGGTGGGGGCTTTATTTTTGCTTGGTGGGGAAGCAAGGAACCAACTGTAACCCAAGTATCAAGTCAGACTCAGCGAGATATTGAAGGGGAAGACGACGGGGAAATTTACCCCCCACAAAGAATTAACTCACCGCGAACTAGAAGGCCAACCCGTCGTTACCGTCGCCGTTCTGGAATCAATATTAAGTTTTGGGAAAAATAGTCACAAGTTATGAGTTAAGAGTGTTTGAGTTAGAAGTTAAGAGTTAATACTTCACAACTTATATTTTACTGTGTAGTTAAAACCTGGGTTTTTTCATAATAATTAAATTATAAATATTTAATTTTTTTGTAGCAAACCCAGATTTTGGTGTTCTTGACTTAAAACTACAATAAGTCATACAACTCATAACTCATAACGAGTAACTTAACTTATAGTAATTCCCATGTTTTTATATCTTTCTAAACTTCTACCTCTTTTTTTGTATCCTCTAGGATTTGCATGTATTTGTTGCGTTATCGCGCTTTTCTTACTTTGGAAACGACCGCGTGCAGCAGCATTTTGTATTGTATTAGCGTTGTTTGTATTACTATTTAGTTCTAATGCTTGGATGTCTCGCTTTCTGATGAGTTCCCTAGAATGGCAAAATATTCCGTCGGGAGAATTACCAACAGCAGAAGCAATTGTAGTTTTAGGTGGTGCAACTAGATCTGCTTACGAACCGCGAAAAATTGTAGACTTAAGCGAAGCAGGGGATAGAGTTCTTTACGCAGCTCAACTTTACCGTCAACAAAAAGCTCCCTTAATCATTGCTAGCGGCGGTCGTATCGATTGGGCTGGCGGCGGTACACCAGAGTCGGAAGATATCGCAAGATTACTTGTATTTATGGGAGTTGATCGTAAAGATATTATACAAGATCCAGTCTCGCTAAACACATATCAAAATACTGTAAACGTTAAAAAGATTCTTTTAGAACGTAATATTAACCGCGTACTACTAGTAACTTCAGCAATGCATATGCCTCGTTCCCTAGCGATTTTTAAACAACAAGGTATTGAAGCCATTGCCGCACCTACCGATTTTCAGGTTACAAAAGGTGAACTTGACGCAATCGGTAGCACCCCTAAAAGTGCCATTTTAAATTTATTACCAGACAGCAAAAATTTAGAAAACTTTACCATCGCCTTGAAAGAATATATCGGTATGATTGTATACCGTTTGCGTGGGTGGGTTTGAGTCAGTACCATGACAGTGAGCAGTGAGCAGTGAGCAGTTGACAGTTAATAGTGAACAGTTATCGCTGCTAATAAAGTATTACGAATAAATAAACAACTAACAAGTATCAATTAACAACTAATAGTGATGTCTCAAGAATTACAAAGAATAGTTCCGTCTTCTGAATCGATTGTTAATGAAACCATTGCCGTTAATGAAACAACTTACCAATTTTACCGAGAAGTTGAAGTGCGTTCGGAATTTAAACGCTATTGTGAATGGTACAATTCTACTGCTAAAAAAAATCGTGAAGAACTTGAAGTGATGCGCGGCGAACTGAATATATTTCAGTGGTTTCGCCGCCGGAGCTAAAATTTAGATTTGTTCTAACTCCGTAGTACGTAAATGAGCTTTAAACTTTTTGGTAAACTTCACTTGAATAGGTAAATTAGCACTAACAGGTCTTCCTTGCCACTCGGTAGCAATCTTGATTACTTCTCCTTCTAAGCCTTTGATGTCAAATGCTTCACCGCGATGTTCGGGATGATGATAAACTACCACAGATTCACTTACGCGGACGCGATCGCCAACTTTCATATCACTATTTACATTTAGCTTTTGGTTTTCCACTACTGTCGCCACGGCTATCCCTCAATTAATTTATTTTTTATCAAAAATAGACTACTTGCCACTTTAAATTTTGTTTGAGCTTGGAAATAAACTTCTATGCCAGCGAGACTGTGATACACAACCGAAGCATCCAGGCTTCATTGCTAATAGTTCCCAAATTCCAATAGCACGATCGGGAAATCGAGAAACACATAAAAGCCCGCTGACATAAAGGCAAGAGTTCGCATCCTTATATATTCACTCTAGAAGTTTACTTTGGTCAACTATTAGCAATTTGATGCTCCCCATCTCCCATGCCCTCAATAAGGTGGACAGACTTGCTCTAATCCTTGAGGAAGTTGCTGACAGGTTCGGTTAAATGATTTAGGATTAATCTGCCACCATGCAAGCAACAATAATGCTGTACCTCCAATTATCAGCAGCAATAATCCGAACAGTAATAATATTGGATTGCGTTTAGATTTTTTCTTGACGGCTACGGGAGTAGTGGTGTTCGCAGGCTCTTCGTCAGAAAGTCGCAAGTCTAATAGTGCTTGGGAACTTTGGGCTAATTCTTGTTCTGAAGCAGCGGTTTTTTCTTCTGGCAAAACTTCTATTTCAGATGTTTTGGGGCTTACTATAGCTAAATAATCTGGGATAACGCGACAATGGGTTATAACTACTGAAATGTTATCGTGCCCGTTTTTTTGATTAGCTAACTTAATCCAAGAATCAGCAGCGTCAAAGGGAGATACTTCACCGGTTAATACAGGTAAGGCGTAATCCCGCCAATAATCTTCGACCAAATTGTTGTCGCTTAAACCGTCGGAACATAGCAATAATATTCCATCTTCTTCTAAAATAAAGCGTTTGAGAAGGGGCTCGAGAAATTCGCCTTCTTTGGTACCTAAAGCTTGAGTCAGAGCGGTAGCATCTGGACGCTGTAATGCTTGACGATACAAACTACGACTGTGAATCACTTCCCGTGTCGCAACATCGTCATCAACTGTAAGTAACTGACAATAGTCGCGAGTAATCCAGTAAGCGCGACTATCACCAACGCTTGCTATATAAAGTTCGCAGGCATTTTCCGAGCGCCAATTCGCGGTAGTTTGGACGCTTTGGGGTATCTGTACTGACATTACCAGCGTCGTCGCCATGCGTTCTCTTTTTTCGCGTTTTTGCTGGTTGTTAGCGTTGCAAATTAAGTTATTTACAACTCGCAAACTCGCTTCAATTTGTTCTTTCAATAAATCTGGGGATACGATTTCAGTTTGCTGTGCAACAAAGTCAAGCAAAGCGCGAATTTGCAATCTTACCGACTGTAGGGCCAAGCTAGAAGCAACTTCGCCGCCTTCATGTCCGCCGATACCATCGCAAACAATTGATACTTTTGGTAATAAAATGTCTTCGGATGAATCTTTGTCGGCGGGGAAACAATTATCTTCGTTTCTGATTAGTTGCTGCCCTTTATCTGTAATTCCAGATACTTTTAAAGTCAAAGGTAATTCCGCTGCTGCTGATAGCAATAGTTGATTAAGTCTTGTTTCAATAGTCTCTAAATCAACCACACCGCTACAAAGGAGCTCGACAATTTTTTTCAAAGAATTGTTAACTTTTGTGTCGGAAATCGCAACAATTGGTCGCCAGCATTCTCCCAACTGCTGCAAAGAAGGTGCGTTTGTATTTTCAAACAGTTCCAACAAGCGCACGCACCAACCTTGTACGCGCAGATTTTCTGTAACGAGCAAACTGCCTGCAACTCCCAACTCGAATAAAGGCTTCCACAATTCGAGAATTTGCCACAACCAGTAAACTTGCCTTACTGCGGTTGAATGTTCCCATACATCGGTAATTGCTGGATAAAGACT
Organism: Cyanobacteria bacterium J06635_10; assembly: GCA_039820385.1. Lineage (GTDB taxonomy): Bacteria > Cyanobacteriota > Cyanobacteriia > Cyanobacteriales > Nostocaceae > Rivularia. The sequence continues at coordinate 5,568 of JBCBQE010000159.1, read as the reverse complement.
ACCTTTATCATTGATGGGTACATTTTCTAGCAACAGGATATTATCTTCATTTTCTTGAGCCGAACGTACAAATCCGTAGACATGAGGTACGTGTAATTTATATTGATGCAAGCGCAGATAGGGAATGACTTTTTTAGGTATTTTTTCGAGTATTTCTGGTACTACTATTGGCTGAGTATCCAGCCAAATTTGAGGTGAAATGACTTCATATCGCGAAGCAACTTTTTCTCCTGGGGAGCGTTTATTTTTTTTCGTATCTATGGCCCAAACATATCTGTAGACAAGAGGCGTAAAGCAATTAGCGCAAAGGCGATTGCCTACAGTATTAACGGGATCGGTACAGTGGGGATTGGTACAATAAACTATCCTTTGAGTAGAAAGCATCAGGTATAAATTCCAGAGCGTGAAAATCAACAGGTAAATTTCAGTTACATTTAGCGATCGAAAAATTTAAGCTTGGATTAGACGGGCACCCATAAGAATTTTTTTAGAAGAAAAAAATTCTTATGGGAACCCTTGACTGGGCGAGTATAGTTTTAACCAAAGTTTATTATTAGAAGTAATCAAAATTTACCGTAAAATCACAATTTTGACTTTTCACGAAATTGTTCGCACGCAGGTGTATTTAAATTTAGTATGGTGTGGCCCAAATAAATCTTTGCTTTAAAAGTAACGAAAAAGCTTGCAGTATAATTTTTTAACTTTGATACTTAGTAATTGAGGCTTCGCTGTCACTGAACTTCTGAATCCATATATCCTGAATGTAGTTTTTAGGATGATATATGCCCTTTACAACTTTAATATGGCTGATAGCCGGTGCCTGTTTGTGTTTGTCGGAATTATTTATCCCGACTGCTTTTGTCGCTTTCATGATGGGCATTAGCGCCTTTTTAGTGGCGTTATTGTCTTTAGTCTTGGGAAATTTATGGCTACAAGCATTGTGTTGGTTGCTGCTTTCTACATCGTTAATAGTATTGAGCCGCAAGTATCTTTCACCACGACGACGCAAATCGAAAATTAGCGATGCGATCTTAGCGGAAACGATCGCCGAAATACCAGCAGGAAAAACGGGACGAGTTTTATATGAAGGTAATTCTTGGCGAGCTCGATGTGATGACGACAAAGTCTTAATTGCAGCTTATCAAAGAGTTTACGTAATTAGGCGCGAAGGTACAACTTTGATTGTCATGCCCGAAAATATTTTGCATTCTTAATTTTTGTGCTAGAAGAAACATTAGGAGAAAAACAATGGAACAAATATTTTTACTGATATCCTTAGCTTTAGGCGGTTCTGCTTTAGCTGGTTCCGTAAAAATTATCAACCAAGGAAATGAAGCGTTAGTAGAAAGATTGGGTAGCTACAACACAAAGTTAGAACCCGGACTTAATTTCATGTTTCCTTTCTTCGATCGAGTCGTTTTCCGCGAAACTATTCGGGAGAAAGTAATAGATGTTCCTCCCCAAAAATGTATTACTCGCGACAACGTAGCCATTGAAGTTGATGCTGTGGTTTACTGGCGCATCGTCGATATGGAGAAAGCTTACTACAAAGTAGAAAATCTCCAAGCGGCGATGGTGAATTTGGTATTGACTCAAATTCGCTCGGAAATGGGACAATTAGAACTCGATCAAACTTTTACCGCTCGTAGCGAAGTTAATGAAACTTTATTACGGGAGTTAGATATTGCCACAGATCCTTGGGGTGTAAAAGTTACCAGAGTTGAATTGCGCGATATTATTCCTTCCAAAGCAGTACAAGACTCAATGGAATTGCAAATGTCCGCAGAAAGGAAAAAGCGGGCAGCAATTTTAACATCTGAGGGTGAACGAGAAGCAGCGGTGAATAGTTCTAGAGGTAGAGCAGAAGCCCAAGTTTTGGAAGCAGAAGCCAATCAAAAAGCAGTAATTTTACAGGCAGAAGCAGAGCAAAAAGCTATTTTACTCAGAGCAGAAGCCGAACGTCAGCAGCAAGTACTCAAAGCCCACGCAGTTGCCCAATCATCAGAAATTCTCGCTCAAAAAATGAAAGATAATCCCAGCGCTCAAAAAGCATTAGAAGTGCTATTAGCTTTGGGTTATTTAGACATGGGCGCAGCAATCGGACAAAGCGACAGCGCCAAAGTGATGTTTATGGATCCACGCACAATTCCGGGTACTATCGAAGGTATACGCTCCATTGTTTCCGAAGAGTCGGGTTCCAATTCAACGAACACAGCAAGTTAAGAATCTCCAGCAACGCGGCTAGATTGAGGGGAGATGGGGAGATGGGGAGACAAGGAGAAATTAAATCCGCGAGCTCCGCGAGCTCCGCGAGCTCCCAACTCCCAACTCCCAACTCCGCGAGCTCCTAACAATTAACAAGTTTGTTCTGCGTGGCATTTGTCGCATAAGCCAAAGAATTCTAAAGTATGATAAAAGATTTTAAAGTTTTGCTTGGTTTCCAATTCGGTTGCTAGTTGATGAACCGGACATTGTTCGATTGGGATCGATCTACCGCATTGCAAGCAGGTTAAATGATGTTTGTCTTGCTGCACTAAGCTATAAAGTGATTCGCCATTAATTAGGGTTCGTACTTGTACTAAGCCTTCGAGTTTTAAAGCTTCTAAAGAACGATAAACTGTTGCTAAACCCATACTTTGATTGCGATTGCGCAGTTCCACATATATATTTTGGGCGGAAATGCTTTGTTTAATGGATTTGAGCAAATTTAAAATCCGCTCTTGAGAGCGGGTGTGTATAGGTTTCATAGAAGATAACTATTTAAATAACAATAAGAAAGAATTTCTATTACCATACCTACTTTTTAATTTACTTTAATCGTTTGACAATATAATTTCTATGCAGCGGCACCAGAAAGATATAGTATACCCACAGGAGCATTGGGTGAAATTAGGTGCCAATAAAGTATCAAGCTAAAATTTTTGTAACTCTTCGTCCTTCTGTTTTAGATCCGGCAGGTGTCGCAGTACAGTCCGGACTCAAGCAGATGGAATATAACAATGTCGATCAAGTACGAATTGGGAAATATATCGAATTAACAATTACATCTGATTCCGAGCATAATGCCCGTCAAGACTTAGATAAAATTTGTGACCAAATGCTAGCAAATCCCACCATCGAAAACTACCGCTTCGATTTAATTGAGGTGGAATCGGTTATTGGAGCAGTTTGAACAGTGAACAGTGAGCAGTGAACAGTGAGCAGTGAGCAGTGAGCAGTTAACAGTGAGCAGTTAACAGTGAACAGTGAGCAGTGAGCAGTTAACAGTGAGCAGTAGGGAGTATTGAAAATTTATTGGGAGCGTCTTGGGTTCCCATGACGCTCCCTAGAAAAAATCTCGTTCCTCACTCTTGCCCCTCTCCCCCCTCTATACCTTTGACCTTTTTTACTAATTATGAAATTTGGCGTTGTTGTTTTTCCGGGTTCTAATTGCGATCGCGATGTTGCTTATGTGACGAGAGATATTCTCGCACAACCTACTCGTATGGTTTGGCATCAAGATGCCGATATTTCTGATATAGATGTGATAATTCTACCCGGCGGTTTTAGCTATGGCGATTATCTACGTTGCGGTGCGATCGCTAGATTTTCTCCCGTAATGTCTTCTGTTATCGAACACGCACAAAAGGGCAAGTTTGTCTTGGGTATCTGCAATGGATTTCAGGTATTAACTGAATCAGGACTTTTGCCTGGGGCCTTGATTAAAAATCGAGATTTACATTTTATCTGCGATCGAGTACCGCTAAAGGTTGTGCGTAAAGATTTGCCTTGGACTCGAGGTTATCAAAGTCGCGAACAAATAAATTTGCCGATTGCTCATGGGGAAGGTCGTTTTTACGCGGATAAGGAGACTTTAAGGGAATTGGAAGATAATAATCAAGTTGTATTTCGCTATGAAGATGAAAATCCTAATGGTTCATTAAGAAATATTGCAGGTATTTGCAATCGTGACGGCAATGTGTTGGGAATGATGCCCCATCCGGAGAGAGCTGCTGATGCGATGTTAGGTAGTACTGATGGATTGGGTTTGTTTGAAGGGTTGTTGGAGAATGTTTTAGTTGGGGTTTAGATTTCTATCTAATTTGTGGAAATGCTCATATCATTTCCGCTTCATCCCTCGGAAATGGCAGAATATAACTAGTACCGCTGGGCGTTCGTCAAAAGTCAAAATTATCAAGGTAATAAGTATTATTTTTATTAGCTTTGAGGTTTTGCGAATGGTTAGTTTATTTAAGCCGCGCTGTACTAGTAATAATCTAAGATTTTTGCAATCCGTTGCATCTAGAGCATATTCTACATGAGCAAGTCAGTTGTTATTAATCTGGGAAATGGTGATTTACATAGAGGATGCGAACAAGTCACCACCCAATTATGGATCTTAGGTAATCCCCTCCCACAACAATTTGTCGGCTCATTACCACCAGCACCAAATTTGGTAGAACTGTACAAGCGTTGGCAATTGATGTATCTGAGTTTTTATGATTGCCTAATTTTCCGCTCGCTTGATGAAAATAGTGATGAAATCGAAATAATCGAGAGTGATGTAACCAATATTTCCGATGTCGGGTTTGATAGTTTATCTGAACATTTACAAACAGATATTTGCACTTGGCTAAAATCAGAGGAATTTTTAAATATAGAGCGTAAATTACGCTCTGCACTCAATCCGGAAGAAGAAATAAAAGTAATTATTCAAACTAACGATTTCTGGCTGCGACGCATACCTTGGTATTGGTGGGATTTTTTTGAGGATTATCCCAAAGCAGAAATTGCTCTTTTCAAACCGGATTATAAAAGAAGCACTACTTCAGTACTACCAAATCGGACTAAGAACAAAGTCAGAATTTTGGCTGTTATGGGTAATAGTACTGGTATCGATCTGGAAGCAGAAAATAGATTTCTTAAGAGTTTACAAGATGCAGAAGTCGAATTTCTGATTAAACCTTCACGTCAGGAATTCAACAGTAGTCTTTGGAATTCCCAGGGTTGGGATGTGCTTTTTTTTGCAGGTCACAGTCAAAGTAAGGAGGAAATGGGAAGAATTTATATTAATGAAAACAAAATAAATAACAGTTTGACTCTAGAACAATTAGAAGAAGCACTCAAAGCAGCGATTGAAAATGGTTTGAAACTGGCAATATTCAATTCTTGCGATGGGTTGGAGCTGGCTTCGGTGTTGGAAAAATTAAGTATTCCCACAACAATTGTGATGCGCGAGCCAGTGCCAAACCTGGTTGCACAAGTTTTTTTCAAGTTTTTTTTAGAATTTTTCGCTCAACAAAGAAATTCTTTATACCTATCATTTCAGCAAGCGCGCAGGCAGTTACAAGGATTAGAAAATAAATTTCCCGGTGCTTCCTGTTTACCTGTAATTTTTCAAAATCCAGCAGTAGAACCGCCAAATTGGTTAAGTTTGGGAGGAATGCCTCCTTGTCCTTATCGGGGATTATTTGCTTTCTCCGAATCAAATACAGACCTGTTTTTTGGGCGGGAAATGTTTAGTTTTAATTTGCTAAAGGCTGTAAAAAGCAAAACATTTGTGGCTGTAGTTGGTCCTAGTGGGAGTGG
>JBCBQE010000158.1:0-10044 GCA_039820385.1 Cyanobacteria bacterium J06635_10 | reverse complement strand
ATCCCTACGTATAAATACGAGGGATTCCTTCTGCCTACTGCCTTCGTACTTCTGCCTTCTTAAGCTATTTGTCGTGAAGCGAGTCGAGCAAATAATCCTTCAAGTTCAAGCAACTCCTCAAACGTACCCGATTCCACCAATCTACCGGCTTCAATCACATATATCCGATCGGCATTACGAATGGTACTCAAACGGTGAGCAATAACTACCCGCGTAGCATTTAACTTATCTAAACTTTCGGTCACTATTGCTTGTGTACGGTTATCGAGTGCGCTGGTAGCTTCATCCATCAGAATAATTTTCGGCTTTAATACTATTGAGCGAGCAATTAGTAACCTTTGTCGTTGTCCTCCAGAAAGATTTGTACCACCTTCACTAATAACCGTATGCATGCCCATTGGCATTTGCTCAATATCTTCTGCAAATCCAGCCATACGTGCAGCTGACCATGCTTCATCTAAAGTTACCAAAGCTCCACAGGTGATGTTATCAAATATTGGTCCGGAATTTATTCGACCATTTTGCAACACCACCCCTAACTGTCGTCTTACAGCTTGAACATCTAACCCTGACAAGTCTTGACCGTCATAATACACCGTACCGCTTAAAGGTGTTTCAAATCCCAACAACAATCTAAATATAGTTGACTTTCCGCTACCACTAGGACCAACAAAAGCAACAAATTCCCCCGGTTCTATTTTTATACTGACATCATCAAGGGTCATTGGTCCATCATCACGGTAGCGGAAAGTAAGGTGATCTAAGTAAATTCTCCCTGTTAAACGACTGGGGTCTGCACTGGTCGGGTCAGCTTCTGCTTTACCTTGTACAATTGGTTTGGCTCGTTCCCAAAGCGGCACAATATCTAAAACATCAGTTAATGTATTGCTTAGGTTTGTCACACCGCCAATAAATGTTCCAAAGGCAGAATTAAAAGCCAGAAAAGTACCCATATTCAACCCACTTCCTTCACCACTTTGGGCTTTTTGAATCGCCGCAAGAGCGAACCAATAAAATAGTATTGAACTAATTAAAGGTACCACTTCGTTAAACACCGATACGCCGTCATCAATTCTTTTTATACCCGCTCTGGTTTTGATACGTTGGCTATATTTTTTTGCCCAAGATGCAAATGCTCGCTCCTCTGCGGCTGCTACCCTCAACTTTGAGACACCGTTAATTAATTCCACTACTAGTCCGCTGATTTCGCCATCAGTTTCTTCTAATTTACGGTTTTTACGTATGAGAAAATAGCTTGATGAAGAAGTAATTATTACAGCGACTAAGGTTATACCCACTCCTACCAAAGTTAGCTGGCTGCTGTAGAAAAACATCAGACCTAAATTTAATAGCGAGAAAACCCCACTTAATAGGCTGTTTTGTGTAGCTCCACTTAGTTGACTGCGAATCTGACCAACTGCTAACACGCGAACTAGCAAGTCACCAGAAGAGAAACTGCGAAAAAACGCTGGTTTGAGATTAAGCAATCTATCCCAAACTGCTGGCTGTAAATTCGCATCGGCTGAATTCTCTACCCGCAAAGATAAAATACTCCGAGCCATCTCAAAGGCTGATTTTCCCATGGCTGCGGCAAAAAGGCCCAAGCCAATTTGAAATAATAGGGTTTGGTTACTATCGGGAATCGCATTGTTAACTAGCATCGAAGTTGCTTGAGGAACAACCATACCCATTAGAGTTCCTAATATACCAAGCGCTAATACCCCGATTATTGTTTTCGTATTTCCCAGGGTACCAAACCTAAATAGTTCTAAAGCATTACGAACCTTTGCTGGTAAAGGCCGATAGAACATTTGTGCTTCAGGTGAGAGCGTTTGTGCGATCGCCTTAGTTACTAACTTACGACTTCGTGTTTCTGGCGAGAATAAAAGATAGTGATTTCCTTTGTGTGGCAACAAAGCCACGGGTTTTTTTTCACTTCGGGTATAAGCTAGTAAAGCTCCTTGCTCTTGTTGCCACCAATTACCTTGCAACAACACCCGACGAGTACGAAATCGCGATGCACGAGCAATTGCTTCTAAAGGGTCCCCAACTCTACCCATATCTTCCGATTGAGCGGGAGGATTTACATTTATTCCCATTGCTCGACCTACCGCTCCCGCAGCCATCAATAATGGTGTCCCTTCCTGAAAGAAGCCAGATTTTTGAGGATGTAATACATCAGTTAATTTACCCAGAGCTACTTGTGCTACTTGACGGTTGAGTTTTCGCCGTTCTTGAAAACGTTGAAAATCCTGCTCTATGTGTTGTCTATTCAGTAAATCTATGTAGTGTAAGCAATATTCATGTAACTTATTTAAGCTAACGAACAACTGCTCAAAGTCATCCAATTCTAAAGTTTGAGAAAGTTGTACTTCCAGTAAATCTTCAGCCTCTATCCACATTGGGTAGGCTAAAGGAAAAACGGTAGAACTATCTTCTAAATGCAAGTCATCAAGACCCATCCATTTAGCGTTATCATTTACTACGCGTACCCAAAAAACTTGATTTTTTGAAATAGAAAGCGTTTGCTGCTTTTGTAATGATAAATACCGAGAATTATCTGGATGTATCAAATTCATGGGTAAGCTTAGCAAATTATCATTGATAGCATCCCCTAAGTGTTTTATCCAATCTTCTAAAAAAGTTATTGCACCTGGGTCAGAATTTGCAACTTCAGCAATAAAATCGGTTATTGGTAACGGTGATAATTCAGTCTCTTCGATCGCGACTGCTAAAATACCCCATTCGTCAACTAATTGAGTGCCAAATAAAGCTTCACCAGGGCTAACGCTAAATAAATAACGACGGTTACCTTTTGCTTCAAAGTCAATAACTTTAGTCGCAAATAGAGCTAAGGTACCTGATTTTACTAACCATACTTGTTCGGGGTTGTCTAGTAATAAAGGTTGATTGCCTTTGACTTGTTTGATTATTTTATAGCGATTCAATTCAAGCATAATTTATTAATCGCGCTAAACGTGAAAATATTGTGAATGCGGTACTAGGTAGGTTGATGTTGAAAATAGTAATTAGGATAAGGGAATAGGGGCGTTGCTGAATTAAACTATGAATTGCATTTATATTTTGTCAAAAACATGAAACTTCTGTAGAGACGTAACAGTGTTACGTCTCCTGCAATGTGAAATCATAATTTCATATCACGATTCAGCAACGCCGGAATAGGGAATAGTGAATAGTGAATAGTGAGTGGATACAATGCCTTGAGCCTAATTTAGATTCTGTAATACAGTTTGGTTTATTTCTACCCCCTCTCCCCCCTCTCCCCCCTCCCTATCTTCACCCAGCAATGTTGGTTTGGTCGAATACTAGAGTCTCAACCTTCCTCCTGACCAATTAAGCGAGCGTACACTCCACTTTGGTTAAGTAGTTCCTCATGGATTCCTCTTTGTACAACTTTGCCGCGTTCTAGAACAATAATTTCATCGCAATCGCGGATTGTACTTAGACGGTGAGCAACGACAATGCAAGAACAACCACGTCGTCTGAGATTGCGGTCAATGATTAATTCTGTTTCTGCATCGAGAGCGCTTGTAGCTTCATCTAATACCAGTATTGATGGGTTTCTGACTAAAGCTCTGGCAATTTCTAAGCGTTGCCGTTGTCCCCCGCTCATATTTGTGCCCCCTTCTGCTAGTTCAGCGTCATATCCACCGGGCATATTTAATATCAGGTCATGAATTACCGCATCTTGGCAAGCACTTATTATGTCTTCTTCCGGTACTGTCGGGTCCCAAAGTGTCAGATTTTCTCGGACTGTCCCTGCAAATACAAAGATATCTTGTTCTACCATTGCTAAAGAATCTGCCAGCATTGAGCGGGGGATTTGGTTCCTCGATATATCGTCAAAGAGAATTTCACCGTCCCAAATTGGATAAAGGCCGGTAACTAATTTAGCAACGGTAGACTTACCAGAACCACTACCTCCGATAAATGCAACTCGCTGTCCCGGTTTAATAACTAAGTTTAAATTTTCGATTAGTGGAGGTTCCAAACGGCTGTAGCCAAAGTTAACATTTTTTAGTTCTATGTAACCTTGTAACTGAAATGAATCTTTTTGAATAATCAAATTTCGGTTGTTAAACTCTTTGCTAACGGTGCGCTCTGATTCTGGATCGAGGTCGTTTTGCAGTACATCGTCGAGTCTATTTAAATCTGCTTCTAATTCTTGCAGGGTGCTACCGAAACCTACTAAATTATTAACTGGTCCGAGAAATTCTTGAGTCAGAGTTTGATAAGCAACCAACATCCCAATGCTCAAACCACCATTCATTACCCGAAAACCACCGACGACTAAAACAGAGGTCGTTGCTAATGCAGTTAAAAAGGTGGGTAAATTAGAAAGAATTTGGCTGGGTAGACCCAATTCTTGTTGAGCGTTGAGCATTTTGGCATAATAACCACTAAACTTAGTAAACAAATCCGACTCTAAGCCGCTGGCTTTAATTGTTTCCATAGATTGAATACCCCCAATCGCAACACCAGCAACTTTTCCAGTTTCTTGAGCAACTCTCATGTTGGCATCAACACGACTGCGCGATAAAGATTGCAGTGCAAAAAAGTTGAAGGCTGCAAAGAAAATAGCCAATGCTGTTAATATTGGGTCATAAATACTCATAATTACAGCGTAAAAAGCTATCATTAAGGTATCTATAATGGTAGTTGCCAAGGGTCCGGAAAGTACTTCCGCAACTTTATCGTTAAGTTCGTTTCGACTGCTGATTTCCCCGGTAAAGCGCTGTGCGTAAAATCCAATTGGTAAGCGTAAGGTATGCCAAAGATAATTACCAGACATTGCCACCGAGAGCTTAACCATTAATCGTTGCAAGTAAAAAAACCGCAATTGTGCGAGCAATGTTTGGAATATGGCTGTTAAAATCATTCCCACAAGTAACGGCCGCAGCCACTCTTGACGATTTCCGACGAGAATCTCATCGACAAACACTTGAGAAAAAGCTGGTACGGCTAATCTTGGTATAGTTAGTAGAAGCCCTGCAAGTAAACAAAAGAGAATTGCACCTCGGGAGGTTTGGAGACGAGAACCCAAAGCAGAGATAATGCTCTTTTTTTTACCTCCTTTTTTAAACTCCTCACCCGGTTCCATCAATAGAACAACACCCGTGTAAGCTTGGTCAAACTCATCCCAAGTAACCCGACGACGACCGCTAGCCGGATCGCTCAGATAAACATGTTCTTTGTTTTTGGTAAAACCTTCTACAACTAAAAAGTGGTTGAAATTCCAAAACACAATGTAGGGTGGTTTAAAATTTTGCAGGACTTCTAAAGACTTTTTGAACCCTTTAGCCTCCAAACCATAAAATCTTGCAGCCTTTAGTACATTTGAAGCTTTACTACCATCCCGCGAGACACCACACTCGCTGCGTAGCTCCGCTAAAGGAACAATACGACCGTAATAAGCCAGTATAATCGCCAGGGAAGCTGCACCGCATTCTACTGCTTCCATTTGCAGTATCGCAGGAGTACGAACGCAACCCGGCTTGCGTTTAAATGGGAAATTAGTAAAAGATTTAATAGATTTAAAAGTGCTACCAATATTCATGGAAATTTTAATGGTATTTATAGAATGCGTTAACCGGAATCGCGACGCAACAATTTCTTTCTAGTAGTCCACCAAGTGAACGAAGGCGGGTTTTTTTTCTCCCCCCTCTCCCCCAAACCCCGGTAATATTGGTTTGGTAGAGTACTAGCTTGATGCTACTGAATTCCAGTCCACTCGCGGAAAATAGGAATTACATAAGAGATAGGAGCTAGTTCTCCAATTACAACCCGTGCTTGTGCGGTAGTCCCTGGTGATATTTTTAAGTTTGGTCCATCAGAAGAAGACCATTGAAAACCACTAGGATTCTGTGAATTTTCTGTCATCTCTGCAACAATTTGTACTGTAGAACCACCACTACTAGAAATACTTTGAGCTATGCTGTTGGCTATATTTTCATTACCTATAACTGCGGTCATGTCTTGATTTGTCACTGGAAATGGAGTAATTTTTGTGACCTTGCCAACTATTCCACCATAGCGTTCGCGTTTAACAGTACTAGGTGTAATTTGTACGGTCATTCCCTGTTTGACTTGTTTGCCATCTTTGTCAGCAAAATACATAACGCTCATGAGTTTGGCTTTGGGATCGCCAATGTCAATAGATGCAAGACGGGTGCCACCACTAATGGCTTGCCCCGGATTGACCGGAACTTCAATTATACGACCGTCATATTTGCTGATTATTTTGCTTTTTTGATTTAGTTCTAAACTCAGTCTGGCAATATTACGCCTAATTTCTCGGGCTTGATTTTCTTTTTCCAACTTTTTTTCGAGTTGCTGTTGATTTAATTGAGATTTTTTGACATCGAGTTCCTGAATTTGAGTATTAATTTGTCGAATAGAGTTGATGTTTTGTAAGTTTTGAGATTCTGCTTCAGTTACCTGACGATCCAAATCTTTAAGTTGAGCTTCTAATTCAGAGATTTTAGTCAAATTTTCATTTAATTGTTGCTCTACTTGTAATACCAAATCTTCTATAATTGCTTTATCTTCTCGGAAAAGTTTCTCACGAATCTTAAGCCGCTGCCTGAGTTTGGGTGTTAAGATTCTTGCTTGCATTAAACTTAATTCAAGACTTTCTTTTCGTTTTTGAATCGATCCAAGGCTTTGATCGCGTACAACTGGTCGAAATTTTTGAGTTGCTGCCAAGTTGTTTATCAAATCTTTTCGCTGTTTGACTAAGTTTTGTAGTTGTAATTCAAGTCCTTTTTTTTCAACTTCAGTAGTTTCTTTATTTTGAGCAAGCAGTTGGTTGAGCTTATTTTCCTCTTGACGTAATTGTTGTCTGATTTGTGGTTGGTCAATTTTGCCGATAATTTCTCCTTTTTTGATTGTGTCTCCTGGTTTAATATTTAATGTTAATATTTGCCCTTGATTTATTGCGTGCAATGGTACTACATTCCGGGGTCGAATCAGTACAGCTTGACCGCTAACAGTAATCGGTATACGACCAAAAACGCTCCAAATTGCAGCAGTAATAACCAAAAATCCAATTGTTGTTAGTGGTAACCAGGCTTTGGGACTAACAACTTGCATCATTTGGTCTAGTTGCTCTGGAGAAGATAGACGTTCGAGTGATTCTTGACGAAACAGTTGTTTATTTTCAGCCATAACTATTAATTATTTGGATGAAATTTATACTTATATATACTCGTTAATTCTACTAAGATAAAACCTTCAAACGTTTGAGCATCCAGTCAAATCGCGCACCTCCTAAAAAGAGATTATCCATTAAATTCAAATCAATTTCATCATCGTATTGTACATTTTGCGACAATTTTTGTCCTACTCTGTAGGAACTTCTACCATATCCAAGACGATTAATTAAACCTTGCAATCTAGCACAAATTAAGATTGAAATTAATCGATAAAAACGCGCACCAATGGCATTATTTTGCTGCAGTTTGACAAACAATTTCTGTTTGTTTATCACTAAAACTCTAGAAAATTCCAGGGCTGTAAAAGTATAATTTGGTAAGCGGTTATCAATAAGTGTCGTTTCGCCAATAATCTCGCCAACAGAAGATGTCGCTATTTCATATCCTGGTGAATCTAATTCATCGGAGCTTTCTAATAAGGAAAATACACGACTGAGGGAGGTTGAGTTTTCTTCTTTAAAAGATATTGATACTCTACCTTGTATCAATACGTACATATGTTCTGCTGCCCTACCCCCACGAATTAAAACAGTACCGGGAGATATTGTTTCTAGGTAACTGTGTGCTATCATCCAATCTACATCGCTATCGCTTAGTTCCCCAAACAGCATTGCCCCGTCTTGGAGCGGTGGAATTTTGATATTGCGACGACTTGTAAATTTCTTAATTAAGCGCTCAAACCTGTCCAAAACTAAAATGGCGATCGCACGGTAAAAGCGAGAAGCGAAACCAGTATCTTGGTGTAATTTGACCAGTAAATCGCAACTAGATATAGATAAAACGACAGAATTTTCTATAGCTCTAACCGTAGTTGTTGAGGGACTAAAATTTAGTAAAGAAAATTCACCTAAGACTTCACCAGTTGAAAAAATGCCTATTTCTTCCTCTAATTCGTCGTCATTTTCAAGAGCAGCGAAAACTCCAGCTAAAGCACTATCGGGATTTTGTTTGATAGTAGCGCTAAAAGCACCTTCTAAAACTATATGCAAACATTCAACTTGACGTTGCTGGTGAATGAGTATGTCCCCATAATTAAGTCTCTGCGTGCGACTATTAGACTTTATCCAATCAATGTCGCTATCATTTAATTGTTGAAGTAAAACTTCTGTCATATGCCTTTTTAGTTAAAGTATTATTTTGGTGAACTTTGAGTTATCCTTACTTTTCTAGCTTGAGAATTATTGGTGCATTGGCTAATTCTTCTAATGTTAGTTTTGATAAAGTCAATAATATGGCAACTTGGTCGGTTAATGTTCTTGAACAATTAGAAAATTGTTTATCAAAATCCTCTAGATTTTTTGCAGCACGTATTACTAAAGCTTGGAGAATTTTGAACGCACCTTCACTAAGGGGAGGTTCTCCACGATAATTTTGTAATCTACCTCCTTCGCGGTAATTAGGAAATGATTCTAAGCCAATAAAATGAAGAAACCAGTCGGCTCGATATTTCCCTATTGCAGCTACAATACCCCGGTAGTCGGCAATTAATTCGTCTAATAAGTTATTACGCATAGAGCCGAAAAAACGATGAGTAAAATAATGAGTACATTCGTGTTCTAAGCGAATTTTTATAGACATTTGCTGCCATTCTGTTTCGGTTAATCCTAGTTCTATACCTGGGATATTACTATAATTACCAGTACTAAGAATAATAAATTTATCTTGATACAATTCTTTACGTGCAGTCAAACGCTTAAATTCACTTGACCAGTCTAATTTTTGACTGTTATTTTGTTGGGTTTCCCACTGCTTTTTATATTGATAAATACGATTCCAATTATTGTAGCCACTAACAATACAAGCTCCCATTGAATCGGGAATTGGTTGCGGTTCATTACGCTTAGTAATAGCTTGTACTAAACTGACAAAATCTTCACGATTACCAGCAATTATTACGGGAATTGAGCCTGCAAGAGTTGAGTATATCTGAATTTGTAATTTGTCTGGCTCGTTGAAAATTAACCCAGCAGTATTTTTACTATTATTGTCAAACTTCCCTCGCAAAGTTGCAGAACGATATTCTTCTGTTTTACTAATACCCGAAAGTATAGGAAATTGCAACTGTACTAAAACCTGTTTTAAAACTTCATATGTTCCTATTTTTTCAGCTTCAATTACATACTGTTGCCAAGCTGCGATATAAGCTTCCGGTGATGGAGGAAAAGTTTGCAGGAGTTGCGATTTATTGCTTTCAAAAATATTTTCGTTGTAAGTCAGTAGTTCTGTGATTTCTGAACCATTTGCACCAAGTTCTGTTAAAACATTAATACGTAATTCTTGCTTGTTCATAATTTATTATGACCTACATTTTTATTTATTTAAAGAATCATCTCCTCGGCTATTTTTACCACGATATTTGTCTAATCTAGTAATAGCCATTTCTAAGCTAATTTTCATTCTTGTAAAAGCTTCTGCAAGAGTACCAATTTCATTATTAGATACGTTCTCGAATTTAGAATTCATATTACCCTGACTCACAGCTTCTGCAACTTTAACAACTTGCTTGACAGGGCGAACAACATATCTTTTTAACCAAAAAAGAGCTGCAAAAAGAGTAACTTGAAAAATCAGAGCGATAATTCCTATTATCAATAACAACGCTTTAGAAGCTTTTTGCCTAACAACATGAGTTGGAACATAAACTATTTGAGTTCCTAAAACTTTATTTAATTCCCAGCCAAATCCATTTTTATCCCCATATAAACGAATCATCCCTTTTGGAGCTCTAGCAGGAGTACTATGGCATTCCAGACAATTAGAATCCTCGATCACTATAGGAGAAGCTGTATAAAAAACTTTACTTCCAGAT
>JBCBQE010000157.1:0-10080 GCA_039820385.1 Cyanobacteria bacterium J06635_10 | reverse complement strand
AAGAGCATTGAGAGGAGTCCTCCTTAGTACGAGAGGACCGGGAGGGACGCACCGCTGGTGTACCAGTTATTCCGCCAGGAGTAAACGCTGGGTAGCCAAGTGCGGAGCGGATAACCGCTGAAAGCATCTAAGTGGGAAGCCCACCTCAAGATGAGTGCTCTCATGGCATAAGCCAGTAAGGTCACGGAAAGATTATCCGTTAATAGGTGGTAGGTGGAAGTGCAGCAATGTATGCAGCCGAGCCATGCTAACAGACCGAGGGCTTGACCTCAATTATTGATTTTTACTAATCGCGTGAATGTGCAGCCTTCAGGGTTTCTGTACCCTACAAGTTTCCTGGTGCCTATGGCGCGGTGGAACCACACTGACCCCATCCCGAACTCAGAGGTGAAACGCTGCTGCGGCGACGATAGTTAGAGGGTTGCCTCTTGTGAAAATAGCTCGGTGCCAGGTTTATAATTTAAGTAAAGTCTCCTTCGGTATAATTGAAGGGGGCTTTATTTTTATGATATTGTTTGTCATACTTGATATTTATCAACATAATAAAATCAAAGTAAAATAGAAGTCTATGTGGAAGTTTCTAAGGAACAAAAACTTTGACTCTTTTAAATTAAATTGTCTGTTAACAACTTAAGTTTGACAAACAATTACTACTTAAAAAATGGTAAATCAGATAAATGATATTGCTTGGCAAGCTAGTCAAGGTAGCATTGCCGCAATAATTCAGATATTGAATGAAAGGTTAGCTAATTCTGGCGTGAGAACCAGAGCAGTTTTTGATAGTGGAGTTTTACAACTTTTATGTGAAGCTCGCACTATAGAAAAGCTTGAAAAATCGACTTTAGTACAGAAAATTAGGCAGATACTAGAATCTATTGCACCCCGTAATGTCCATAGAGTCAATATAAATAGTCGCATTGTCCGAGAACAACAACTATTGTGGCTGGAAGAAATAAATCGCGATCCAGAAAATCAACTGCTATGGTCAGAAGAAATAACTTTAAAAAAACCCAATATTTTACAGCAAATAATTAGAGATTTTAAACATAGTAAGAACGAATCACAAAAACCACAATTACAATTACAATTACCCCAGTCTCAATCATCTCGGCATTTAATAGTTCATAACAATAAAAAGTTTAGAAAATCCTTCCAAAGAAGGATGATAAATGCACTGAGTTTATGTATAGTACTACTATCAGCGGGTGGAGTTGCTTATTATTTGCTTGGTAGTAAGATTAATAATTCAATAAAAACGGTAACTTTAGAATTTTCCGATCCTAGTACAGATAAGATAAAATCTTTAAAACCTACAGATATTAATCAAAACCAATTAAAAACGCCTATCGTTAATATTTCTCCGACAGCTTCTCAATTGGAAGATGATGCCTTTGCTGTTGCGGTGCGAATTGCTAACAAAGCAGCTGAAGATGGTAAAACAAAAAGGACTTCTGCTGAGTGGTTAGATTTAGCAGCAAAATGGCAACGTGCTTCCGATTTAATGGCTGAAGTACCATCTAGTCACAGTCGATTTAAAGATGCACAGATAAGGATAAAGCTTTATAAGAAATACAGTGACTTGGCATTAAAGGAAGCTAATGAAAAGTAGACTTTCACTCTTCGAGTCCCTATCTTCTGTATACTTCCTCCACAGAAGTAAGTTTACCAGCTTTGCTATGTGCTAATCCAGCTTAAATCGTTTATCGCGCGTATATTTTATACATCAAATAGTCTCACATTTAGTTTTCTCATAATTTGTCAATCAATTTGCGGACTTCTTGCTTTATGTTTTGCATTAGTCATTTATCAGTTAATTATTTGTGTATTTACCTTTATACATTGTAAAAGCTCTAATTTTGTAATACTGTGACAAGCTTCCACTGTATTAGACTTGAGTTTACGCTAATATACATAAAACTTTGTATATTAGACCACTTGGTATGTATGAAGCTTTCATTGATTTGGACGAACTGGTAGTACGTTGTAGGGATAAGCAAGCTAAACAATTTATTAAAGAAGCAGTTGCTTGTTATAAAGCTGGAGCATATCGCTCTTGTATTGTAGCAACGTGGAATGCCGTTGTATTCGATTTTCTCCATAAACTAAGGGAATTAGAGCTTTTAGGAGATAAAGAAGCTTCATAGTTATTAGAACAATTTGAGAAACTTAGTTCAGAAAAAAAGTAAGAGAGCTTTGGAAGTTTGAGTCAGATATACCTCAAAAAGCGGAAATTCTTGAAGCATTCTCTGAAAATAGTCAGATATATAACTCACGTGGTTGTGCTAGTACTTTTGAATTACTACTGAATAAATCTATAGAGCTTGATATTTCTGTTAAACCTTATTGGTTATCTTTTAGAGAAAAACTTAACTCTCTTAATTATTTTGGAACTAACGAAAGAGAAATTGATTGTCAGCTTAAGCTTGAATAATTTTTGCTATCTTAATATTACCTTATTCTTTGCGTTACACCTTTGGTGTCGGCTTCGCCTATCGCACTTTACCTGGGTATATTGAGACGCAGTTTGATCCCCACGTCTCTACCAATATCGACCTAAACACTCATTTCCAACATCTGCTCCATTGGACGCAACGCTTTAACTCTAGTCTCCTCACTCATAGTAATCTCCGGAGTACGATGTTTCATCGCTAAATACAACTTTTCTAAAGTATTCAACCGCATAAACGGACACTCGTTACAATTACAATTATTCGTCGGTGGTGCGGGAATAAATTGTTTTTGCGGTGCTTGTTTTTGCATTTGGTGAATGATTCCCGGTTCTGTAGCAACGATAAATTCATCACTCGAACTCTGGTGACAATACTTTAATAAAGCTGCTGTTGAACCAATAAAATCAGCATGGCGCAATACGCTTGTTTCACATTCAGGGTGAGCGATTACCTCAGCCTGTTGATGTGTAACTTTTAACTCGACAATCTTCTTCTCCGAAAAGGTTTCATGAACGATACAGCTGCCTTGCCATAACAATAAATCACGCCCAGTTTGTTCCATCACGTACCGCCCTAAATTACGATCTGGTGCAAAAATTATCGGCTGTTCTTTCGGTATCTGCTCCACAATTTTGACTGCGTTGGAACTGGTGCAGATAATATCGCTCATCGCTTTAATTTCCGCAGTACAGTTGATGTAAGAAATCACCAAATGGTCTGGATGAGCAGCTTTAAAAGCTGCAAATTCCTTCGGCGGACAACTATCAGCTAAAGAACACCCAGCATCCAAATCTGGTAATAATACTAACTTGTCAGGATTGAGAATCTTTGCCGTTTCTGCCATGAAGTGAACGCCAGCAAAGACAATAACATCTGCATTCGTATTAGCTGCAGTTCTAGAAAGTTGCAAAGAGTCGCCAATAAAGTCTGCAATATCTTGAATATCTGCTTCCTGATAGTAGTGCGCCAAGATCACAGCATTGAGTTCTTTCTTTAGATTCTCAATTGCTGCAAATAAATCTAACGGTAATGCACCCGGTTGGGTTGTTTCGCGTTGAGCAAATGCGGTAGTAAACACAGTAGTCTTTGCTTGATGTTCTCTTTAAGTCGGAAATCTTGCATTTTTGTACAAAAGCTTACATAACCCTCGTCTCTTTTTACGTCAGAGGGCTTAGCAGTCAAATTACAAGTATTTACAAGATACAATTTTTAATCTTGAAATAATTATAGTACTTTTTACCAAAAATAATAGGGGGGTAATACGACTTCTCAGAAATTGTGCCAAAATCGGTTTGAGTTTCCTATCCTGGAAACATAAGAATCTGGAAAGTAGCATGACAAGCAGTCAGATAACAAACTCGAAAACCTTGAAAATCGCTGTCGTAGGAGATATTCACGACCAATGGGAACAAGAAGATGCTATAGCACTCAAAGGTTTGGACGTTGACTTAGTGCTGTTCGTTGGGGATTTTGGTAATGAGTCGGTGGAAGTGGTGAGAAAAATCGCCGATCTCGATATTCCCAAAGCAGCAGTGATGGGCAACCACGATGCATGGTACACTGCCACTGAATGGGGACGTAAGAAGTGTCCCTACGATCGCACTAAAGAAGATTGGGTGCAGCAACAACTGGATTTTTTGGGCGATACTCATGTTGGTTTCGGTAAGTTGGATTTTCCCGATTTCAACTTAACCGTGGTGGGAAGTCGTCCTTTTACTTGGGGTGGCCCAAGATGGAAATTTGCCGATCTATGTAAAGAAAGATTTGGAGTTGCAACTCTCGAAGAATCTACTATCCGAATTATGGAAGCAGTAAAGAGTGCTGCCCATGAAACGATCGTTTTTCTTGGTCATAATGGCCCTTCTGGATTGGGAGACGAGCCCGAAGATCCCTGCGGAAAAGATTGGCATCCCATCGGCGGCGATTACGGCGATCCAGATTTTGCTGAAGCGATTTCTCAAACTATTACCGCTGGTAAAAATATTCCTTTGGTGACATTCGGGCATATGCACCATACCCTGCGGCATACAAAAGTATTGCGAAAGCGTATTTTTAGAAGTCCAGAGGGAACTATTTATTTAAATGCAGCCTGCGTACCGCGAATTGTCGAAAAACCTCAAGAGAAACTGCGTAATTTTTCAATTGTGGAACTCGAAGATGGTAACGTAGCAAAAGCTTCGCTAGTATGGATTCGCAATGACTTCACTATTAAGTCCGAGGAAATTCTTTATCAAAAATCCACCACTGTAGTGCAATCGGCGTAAAATTATAGTATAATGTATCCTTGGTCAGCCATTGTCTCCCACTACTCAAGAGCAATCGCTGACAGCCTGCCTGGAGAGGTGGCAGAGTGGTCGAATGCGCTCGACTTGAAATCGAGTGATGTGAAAGCATCCGTGGGTTCGAATCCCACCCTCTCCGTTTAATGAATTGCAATAATTTGTTTAGAACTTACCCAACTGGCACATTTTTCTTGTAGGGTGCTTGTACACTGACAGATTCAGAACGTAATCATAAAGCAATGAGGGTACGGCACCGATAACTGATTGTTAAACTTACGTAAGTCCTGTTGTTTGGATTAGTTGCTATTGATATTTGAGGAATTACAGATAGCATAATTGTCGTAAAAGATTTTGTCGAAGCAAAGATATAGCCATAAAACGGCAGTATTTGCTCAAGTCCTATATTTAGTAATTGCGTAATTTTTTAAGGTGAGTTCGATAGACTTTAAACTCTGAAACTATTGTCTGTAAATAATTGTGAATAATATTATGTGATTGCTTAATTTTGCTTTCCTTGTAATCACATATCGTAACTGCTAACAGGAGTCACGATATAACAAATTGGTATTGTTAAAGTTAGTTGATTTTTTTGTAACATAGTTTTTTTTACACTGTGGGCTGGGAATAATAAATAGTATCTGTAAAAACTTATTTTTTTTGAATAAGGTGCATTGTGTCAGTAAGAACAGAGCTACTAATTCGCCTCCGACAAGAAGTTCTTGGACCGAGAGATTCTTGCGATGAAATTCTTTCAAAGGAACAAGACCCTCGTAATGAATTTATCACTGGTGTCCTTATTCCCAAGGATGCTAATGATCAAGATGCACAAGAGATTGAAGGGGAAGCTGATATCTTGGGCACTGGTATAGATGACTACGGAGATGATGACTCAGATGAAGAAGCCCCTGTTGTCGTAGCAGCTCCGGTACTCGATCCAAAATCCCAACCTCGTTCTATGGGGATTTCCTTTGTTGTTAGGACAATAGATAATCAGCAAGAACCGCACATAGCGATTTGTGCAACTTGGGCACGATATGTAAATGAAAAAAATCCACAAGGTGAGCAAGTATTCAGACGAGTTCCCAATTACTACGTGACATCTGAGGCGATTTGTGCAAGTGAAAATATTGTCATTAATGAAATAGATACAGTTAAAATAAGCCTTCGTTGCTTGTCCCGTTTTGATAATACCTACAAGGTGTCAATTTACCTAGTAAATGAAACTTCTCTGGTCGATCCACTCGAAGAGAACGGAAAAAAACGCTTGCAAACAACTGACATGATTTTTCAACCGCAAATTCGAGTAGTTTGTGGGAAAAATACAGAACTTTTACCTTTTGATAGTTTTGAATCTTCAATGCAAGAACCAGAACCAGGAAGTCTTGAAGAAGAAGACGAATCTTTAGCACTAATATATAGAGAATACCAAGCATATGCGCGGGGTCATTTGTGCGCTGCTGTTTGGAAGGAAATAGATCCAGAGCGCCCATTACAAGTAACAAAAGAAGAAAATCCTTTAAAGTGGATTGATGGCGAAGTCATAGCAGAAAAATTAGGAAAAGAGCAATGGCAGAAGTTTATTTTACCCGACTGTAGAACCGAATATATACCCTCTTACCCAATTCAATCTCCAGAAATTAATTGGGATTTAGAAGAAATGGGATATAAGCCTGAATTGGGGGCTTTAATGCTTGCAGAAAAGTGGGATGCAAGTGCAATACAAAAAGCACTACAACCACTTGTTGATGGCTATGGAGTTTGGATTAATAAACAAAAATCTGAAGTTAATAACTTAGACTCAAAATACCATCGAGCAGCTAACAGACATTTAGAAACCTGCGAACAAGCAAAGCAAAGGATTCAGGAAGCGATTAATTTAATTGCTCACAATGATGAAGTTAGACTTGCTTTTTGTTTTGCGAATCAAGCAATAGCTTTACAAGCTTCTTGGAGAAGAAAAGGACAAAGATTTGAATGGCGACCTTTCCAGCTTGCGTTTGTTTTAATGAATATTTCCGCTATTGCCAATCCTTTACATAGCGAACGCAAAATTTGTGATTTACTGGCTTTTGCAACAGGTGGCGGTAAAACCGAAGCTTATTTAGGTTTAGCTGCTTTTACAATGGGACTAAGAAGGCTACGCTCCGAAAAAGACACAAATGGCGATCGCAGGGGAAACGGTGTTACTGTAATTTCTAGATATACGCTACGATTATTAACCATTCAACAGTTTCGTCGTGCATTGGGTTTAATAGTAGCTTGCGAGGTATTGCGAGTAAAAAATTTAGGTAGCACTAACCCTATTGGTTGGCGACCTCGGAGTTGTAAACTACAAGATAATAATATTTGGGGAACTTCTCGTTTTTCTACAGGCTTGTGGGTGGGTGGAAATGTTACACCTAATGCGTTAAAAGATAAGTTTTTTCCTCCAAATAATTCTTTACCTGGTGCAATTTCGGCACTACAAGGTAAAAGAGGTGTTGAGGGAGAACCTGCTCAAGTTCTTAATTGTCCTTGTTGTGGCTCAATTTTGGCAATTCCTAAGGATGGATTAGGAGCAAAACAAGGCGGACATACAATTCATTTAGTAATGAAAGGAGATGTAAACTCTAAATTACTGAATCAAGAAGTTATTCCATTAGAAGAAATGGAATCGACTTTAGAATTTAAAGTTTCCGACCTCAGCACCGCAGATAACTATATAACTTTATCTATTACTTTTGGTATTAAAGAAGGTTATAGAATATCAGCAGGAAAAATAGATGATTGGTGGGACAATAAGGTCAAAACTTTTTTCAAAAGCTATGCTCATTTAGTTCCCTTCAGAATAAGTAGACCAGGATATTTTAAAAAAGCTTATAGAGGTAGTAGAGGTAAAGAAAATATAGAGGATTTTGAAATTTATTGTCCAAATCCAGAGTGTGATTTAAACACGGTAAAAAACTGGAATGAAAAAGTACCACTTAAGTTTAATGAAAAATGTATAGGTTCGCTTGATTTTACCAATAATTTTGTTTGGGAAAAGCCATTTGAAGCATTCAATAATAAACACAATACATACGCTTCTAGAATTCCTATTTCAGCATTTACCGTTGATGACCAAATTTATTCTCGTAGTCCTTCATTATTAGTTGCAACAGTAGATAAGTTTGCTCGTTTAGCATTTGAGCCTAGAGCAGGAGCGCTTTTCGGCAATATCAATCATTACCATAGCCGGAGTGGATATTACCGCGATAATGCTGCTACTAATGCCCCTTCTCCAAAAACCCATGTTAAAAAAGTAGATCCACTTTCACCACCTAACTTAATTTTACAGGATGAACTTCATTTGATTGAAGGACCTCTTGGTAGCATGGTTGGGCTTTATGAGACCGCTGTTGATACATTATGCGAACAAATGTATGAAGGAAAAATAGTAAGTCCCAAATACATAGCTTCTACTGCAACAGTTCGTCAATCAAAATCCCAAGTGCAATGTTTATTTGACCGCAATGTATTTCAGTTTCCACCTCTGAGCCTGTCAGCAGGTGATACTTTTTTTGCCAGAACTCCAGCAAATGTTCATCCAACAGAAACAGACGTAAATGGTCAACATCCAGGAGGTCGTCTTTACGTTGCTGTTTGCGCTCCAGGAAAAGGCGCTCAAACTCCCATTGTTCGTCTTTACTCTTCAATGCTCCAAAATATTGCGGAACTAAGACAAAATGGAGCTAGTGAAAGCGATTGTGACCCATTTTGGACCCTGGTGGGTTATTTTAATGCGATTCGAGAACTAGCGGGAGCCTTAACCCTTTATCGTCAAGACATACCTGAAAGACTAAGATATGTTGCAAATACTAGAGAAGTTACTGTACGAGATTTGGGAGAAGAAATTGAACTTTCCAGCCGTAAAGATTCGACTGAGCTACCCGGTTTGTTAACTAGCCTTTCTCAAGAATTACCTGAAGCCAAAGACATTGTTTTAAGTACATCAATGTTTGGTACGGGTGTTGATATTGACCGTTTGGGATTAATGATTGTTAATGGTCAACCCAAAACTACATCATCCTATATTCAAGCTACAGGTCGTGTAGGTCGAAGACAAGGAGGACTTGTAATTACTTTTTTAAGAGCTAGTCGCCCAAGAGACTTAGACCATTACGAATTTTTTACTGGCTACCATCGGGCGATTTATCGCTACGTTGAACCAATTACTGTCACACCATTTGCAGCAAGAGCTAGAGAAAGAGCAATGGGAGCAGTAGCCGTAGCTTTATTACGACAAGCCAGAGAAATTAAAGGTGTACCAGTTCCATCAAATTGGGCAGCCAAAACCAGTGCAGGTTATATGCAAGGTGTTCGTATTTCAGCCCCTGAGTTACAGATAGTCAATCAAATTATTAATGAGCGCTCGCAAATTCAGTTGGAAATTCGTCGTCCCCCAGAAGACCAAGTTGATAGGGAAGTAAGAGGCGGATTTGACCGATGGCAGATGGTCGCAGAGCAACAAAACAATCTAGTTTATGAAGAATATGCCATTGATAAACCCCCAAAGCATCCTGTTGTGTTAGGTGACGAACAACATCAAGAACAAAACTTCACCGTTGTTTACCGAAATGCTCCACAGTCATTGCGTGAAGTTGAAGGCATGACACGTTTCGGTAGTATTCGTTCTAATCAAAATAACCAACAAAATCAATAGGTATTAACTATGGTAGTTAAAGGTCAGTCTCTACGTCCTTCACAATACATTACAACTTTTGGACCAAGTAGTATTTTAGAAACACCAGATGGTCCAGTGGTGATTGCTGCACCTAGTCATTCTAAGCTATTTGAAAATAATCACCCTGAAGAATATGAAATTCAAGATTTACGTCTTTCACAAACTTTGCTAAACAATAAAAAAATATTTCGCATCCCTTCTAACGCCATGAGTAGGGCAAAGTGACCACTTTGGAAAATAGTAAGCATTATATACTAGGCGATTTTCTGGTACTCCTAATTCGGCGTTCTCTATAGATACCAAACTCCATCTTTAATTGGATGTCCTCAATGCCACCAACAAAAACCAACAAACAAATGGGGAGAAGTATGGGCTAAATCTCGTGAAGAAGCTGTACGTTTTGTTTTGGCTTGCTCTCATGGACACCTAAATGAAGTTCCTTGGGATTCGTTAATGAAACATAAAAAAGGATGCTCAAGACCTAACTATTTTTATTGGCAAGGTGGTGGTGGTGCTCTTAGAAATATCCAAATTGTTTGTCCTGAATGTCGGGCAAATGTTAATTTTGGTGAAGCTTATTCTAGAAAGTTTCACTGTTCTGGAGGTTTTCCAGAAGAAAGTAATCGTCGAGTAGATTGTAATAAAC
>JBCBQE010000156.1:0-10103 GCA_039820385.1 Cyanobacteria bacterium J06635_10 | reverse complement strand
GTTGCTGCTAATTCTAAAAACTCAGAAAAAGTCATTTCTTGATTAGCAATTTTGTACAAAGCCAAGCGCACCATATAGGGATGACCTCCAACTAATTCTATTAACTGTTTGATTTGTTCGGGTTGCCAATTCAACCCATGTAGTTCTAATAGTTTTTTTATTTGCGATTCATCGAATTCGGGTAGCTCAATAGATTCCCCAACGTTAAAAGGCGATTTATTTTTACTTGTTTCTGTATAGTTTTGAGAATGTACAATAACCATTTTCAGTTTTTGCCAAACTTCTTCGGATGCACTTCTTTCGTAAAAAACTCGTAAAAGTGCAAAGAATTCGGTGTCTATTTGAGAATTACCAAATATTCTATCAACTTCATCTAAGACAATTACTAAAGGTTTGTTAATTACGTTTAAGATATATTTCTGGATATATAATCTACATTTAGTTTTATTATTTGGAGCTAAAGAATTCTGCCAAAACTCAGCTACATTATTCTTTATTTGTAATTCTTCATTATTTAATTCTAGAATAATACTTTCACAAAACTTTTGTAAAAAAATGCTCAAGTTTTGCGATGTATCTGTATCAAATTCCCGAAAGTTTAAGCAGACAATATGAAAACCTTCCTGGCGTTCATGTTCGATCTTGCGAATAGTTGCAGAAGTTTTACCCCACTTTCTTGGAGCTTTGATGCGCCGTAAAGCTGTACTGCGCCCATACATATTACTCTTGCAACGTTCTATGTAAAATGGTGAATTTAAAGGAACCGGACCGTTAGGATATTCTATAGGTGGAATTGTATCTAAGTCGGGTTTTTTCGTTAAAATTGGAGGTGTAGAAGGGATAGTTGTTTCATTATCATTATCTGGAATTTTTAATAACTCATCCAGCGCAACTTTGGCATTCTGGTAACGCTTAGTATAGTCAAAAGATACCATTTTGCTCAAAAAATCGGCGAAAGCATTACTAACATAATTGCTGACTTCATCGCGCCAAATTACCGTACCATTTTCTTTAGATAATTCTATTGCAGAGATTCCGGTTAAAGCTTGGATTGCAGTAATTCCCACCGCATAAATATCACTGCTATAAAAATGTGGCTTGCAATGTAACTGCTCTATTGGCGCATATCCAGGAGTACAAAACACTAGTGAGTTCGGATTGATGCGGATTTTTCCATTTTCTATTACCTGAGTACTAGTTCGCTTCACCGAGCCAAAGTCTATCAACATCAACTGGCGATCGCTATTTCTCCGCATGATATTCGCCGGTTTAATATCCATGTGAAGTATTCCCCGGTTATGCACAAAGGCAAGTATTTCTAAAATTTCGACTAAAAAGTCCTTGGTTTGAGCTTCAATCCAGCGTTTTCCCGGTAGAATTTCATCAGTCAAATCGTGTCCATCAATATGCTCTTGTATCAGATAATATTCTCTATTTTGTTGAAAATAATCATAAACTTCAGGAATCAACGGATGGAATTGTCCTAATTCTTTAAGTACTGATGCTTCTTTGGAAAACTGTTCCCAAATTCGCGGATCTGTGATGGTTGGCTTCAGCTTTTTAACCACATACAATTTATCATCTCGGGAACTTAAACTTTCTGCGATAAAAGTTTCCCCAAAACCGCCTTTTCCTCCCATTTTATGCTTAATTCTGTACTTTTCGCGCAGTATCTTGCCTTGCATAGGGTTATCCTCGTTACCCCTCCATGAAAATATCCTATTTATCTTAGAACCGATTTGCCAGTTGATTCGAGGCTTGTTGTAATCGTTCATAATTAATAATATGTTTAGCCTTTATATAGTCTAAGTTTCCATCGTTTAAAGAAGCTAGCTACTATATATTATTCAAAGCTATATCCTTGTTTTTACGCGAAATATCTATTTTTTTTAAAATTTATTTACATAGAACGATAGTCTCTGTTCGAGTAGCATTATCCAACTGGCGCTTGAATTTGCAGCTAATACCGTCAACCAATGTTTTAATATTTTTCAATATTAATGTAAAGTATATAACCACTACCCTTAACAGTTTGAAGAAACTTTGGCTCGCCAGAATCAGCTTCTATTTTATTGCGAATACTCCAAATCAAACGATTCACTTCCGCATTAGTATGACCAAACTTTTCTAACCAAATTGCCTGTAATAATTCTTCATAGCTGCACATTACTGCCTCATCTTTATTATGATTGCATTGAGCCATATAATGAATTAATCTCCTTTCTTGTGGAGTTAAATTAATTTCTTCTCGGTTTCGAGACGTTTTACGAAATAGCTTTTCTTGATTCAGGTTATATTCCAAAGACTCTACATATTGAAACGTTTTGACTTCCTGAGTTTGGTTTGGATCTCGAAATTTAAAATGCCAAAAAATATAATCATCCGGTTCGATAAATTTACCCAATATCAGAATCTCATCCCCATCAGCTAAAGCTAACTTTCCATCACTGCGAACATCAATAAAATCTTCTTTTCGGGTACGCTGCACAAAAGTACCATTAGCACTACCTTCATCTACAACCCACCAATGACCAATTTTGTGTTCTAAAACACAATGTCTTCGAGATACTTTTTTATGTGGGTCTGGTAATACAATATCATTTTCTTGAGAGCGTCCAATTGTGACGAAATTTTTATATTTTTGCTGCTGAATAATATCTTCAAGTTTAATTATATCTTCCGATATATCTGGTCTTTTCACTTCTAAAAATGGGTATTCTGAATCCATGAATTTATCCAAATCAGTGCTTTTATGCTTTATCCTAAGGTTATCACTACCTTATGAAGACGTACATTGAATTTGAATTGAATTTGAATTTAAATCAAATTCAAATTCAATAAAATTAATTAGACACTTCTTTTTTTAGCTCTATTTTTTATTATACATGAATAAGTTATTTCCCCAAAAACCTATATTATAACACATATATTGTAGTAATTAAATTCTCCGACGGAAGGTATATTTCACTTCATTTACTATGAATGCTTGACATTTTAGAGGTTAAAACTTAAAGGCATATAGATAAAGACACTTCTATTAAAAAACTTTTATCATGTCTAAATTATACGAATTTTGGCAATCGGTAAGCTCTGACGGGTACCCATGAGAATTTTTTTCTCCTAAAAAAATTCTCATGGGAGCCCTTGACTTAGCTTTGTAAAAGCGACTATTTATGTTGCCTGTGGGTAAGTCCTGAAAAAATAAAATGTAGAGATATAGCATTGTAAATCTCTACAAAATCTGTATATATAATGAATCTATAACTTAATTAATAAGCGCCGGTTTTTTGCAGTATGACTCTAAAAGTTTGCAAAAAAATGCTTAGATCGAGTAATATTGACCAATTCTCGATGTAATTCATATCTAGTTTCATTACGTCATCAAAATTATCAATATTAGAACGTCCAGAAACCTGCCATAATCCAGTAATACCGGGGAGAACTTCTTGGCGAATCAAATCCTTGGTTTGGAATTTCTCCACATCGCGTATTGGTAAAGGGCGAGGACCAATTAGACTCATTTCACCAACTAAAATATTAAAGAATTGTGGTAATTCGTCCAGACTGTAACGACGTAAAAACTGACCTACTTTAGTAACTCTTGGATCGTCTTTCATTTTAAAAAAGACACCATCTTTCATTTCATTTTTATCCTCATAATCAGCCTGAAGTTTTTCTGCATCGGGAATCATTGTTCGGAATTTCCAAATCATAAACTCTCTACCATGTAAACCAATACGTTTTTGACGGAAAAATATTGCTCCAGGAGAATCAAGCTTGATGAGTACAGCAATAGATAAATATACTGGTGCAAGTAAGAGAATTACAAATAGCGAGAAACAAAAGTCAAATAACCGCTTTATCCAGAAATCAACCCCAACAAAAATTGGTGCTGTAATTGTTGGAAAAGCTAATCCCCCAATCAAACTAAACCGAGATTTGGAGAAAGGAAGTTTATTTTTTGTCGGGAGGATATGTAGGGTAATTCCGGCATTATAAAAATGCCAATAAAGGAAAGAGCGATTTTTGATCGAATTCCAGGAAATAAATACTTCTTCCACATTCTGATTGCGCAAAAATGTAAAAGTCTCTTCTCGATTAGCCCAATCGAGACAGCTAGAGTCAGCAAAACCTTGGATTGTATAACTGTTGTCTTTTTCGATAATTTTCATGAGTTGCTCTTTTTCTCGAGCGTCTGTAATCAGAAAAATCGAATGCCGCATTACACCTTTTTGACGAAGAAAATTAGTGGATATATCGAATAAAAATCTGACAGTACAAATACAAGCGATAGATACAAACCAGTACAGTAAATAAGTGGAGCGTGCAATATAAGTACTAGGCTCATAGATATACGTGATGAATAATAGCAGTATCGATGATAGAGAAACTGCTTTGATGATATTTACATAATCACGACGGTATACACCTGCTCTATAAAGACCAATAGTAGCAAGAATAGTAACTTGAACCCCTAAAGTTAGTAATAGAAATGGTAGATTTTTTGTCCATTCAGACTGCAATACAGAACTATAATTAATAGCTAAATCCCAAGCAGCACTCAGAGATAAAATATCGAGAACAATTAGTAGAGTTACTCGTAATAATCGGATAAATAATCCTCGCTGTATAGTTGCGCTTTTAGCTGAACGTAAATCAGGTTCAAAGCCAGATATATCCGATTTTATTCGATGAGAAATACCTAAAATTTCCTGAATCAATAATTTACCGACAAACCAAGGTTGAATTAAATAACGTTTCCATAATCTTTTAGGTTCACTGTAGAGACGATAAGCCCATTCCAAACCCATTTTTCCCATCCATCTTGGTGGAGTAGGAACTGCACCTGCAACATAGTCTATACAAGCACCACTAGGTAAAATAACATTGCTCTGAAGCTGTTCGAGATTATCGAGAATCCAATGTTCTTGACGTGGCATACTCATGCCTACCATCAAAATGTGAGGTTGAAAGGCATTAATTGCAGCGATTGTAGCTTGATTCTCTTGACTATCTTTGTTTACATCAATATAACCATGAGCGCAAGCAATCTCTAAGCCGGGGAATTTTTGGCGCAAAATATTTGCTCCTTGCTCTGCAACCCCTGGTTTGGAACCAAGATAAAATATACGCCAACCCTTACTAGCTGCTTCTTCCATCAAAGGCCATACCCAGTCAGCATAGGTAACTCTTTGTTCTCGCTTCAGGGAATAGCCTAGGAGTTTACCGATGAATACTAAAGGCATACCATCAATATGGATATAATCAGCCTTGGCATAAAATTCACGCATCTTGGACTCGTGATGGTAAATATGCAGACTATTCAAATTATGATTAGCAATAATCGATTTTTGCTGCTGTTCAATAGACTCTGCGACTAAAGCGTTCAACTGGGGAATGTTTAGTGCATCGACTTCAACGCCGAGAAATTTGAATGGGGAACGATTCATAATTGTTTAAGAAGTTAAGAACTAATTGCATTTAAGAGAACATTTGTAATAGATTGCGCCCTAGCTTTCCAAGAATATTTCTCTTTAATTAAGCTGTATGCAGCTTGAGCAAGCGGTTGATATTTTGCTTCATTTAAAGCAACATCTAATATAGTTTGAGCAATATCTTCGGTAGAGTAACTTGTTACTAAAAGATGTTGGCGATCGCGAAATTCTTCTAAACCACGCAATCCTTCAGGTGTAGAAATAACTAATTTTTGACTGGCGAAATAATCAAGTGCTTTATTTCGCGCTCCTCCTGCTACTGCCTGTTGAGAAAATGGTAATAAAGCAATATCTGCATATTTAATATGGGAGATAAAATCATTTCTACTAGGTAAAAATCCGGTAAAATAAATATTAGATGGTAGCTCTTCTTCTATATCATCTTTATTGCGACCAATTACGACAAAATTGACTTTATGTGGGCTATTTTCTAAATGTTTAGCAATATCAATTGTCATAGATACTGACATATCATTAGTCGGAAATCCATAGGTTTTAGGTGCTACAACAACTACAATTTTGGCTGGTAGTAATTCCTGATAAGGATTAGTATCATCTAAGAAACGACTATTTAATAAATCTTCTGTAACTCCATTGCCTATACAGCAAATCTGTTGGGGAGTCTTTCTATACCACTGAGAAATTAACTTAGGAGTAGACTCTCCAGCAGCAATAATAGGATGACCTGAAAATACAAGGATTCCTTGAGCAATATAGGTTTTAATACATTGTTTTAACTCTTGAAACCTATTATTAACTGAAGACAAACGACTCCAATATTCATAGGCAGAAAAAGTATGAAAATCTAATACAAGAGGACAGTTTTGATATTTTTTTAGTTTAATAGCAGTAAGTGCGGCTAAACTTGGACGTGTTTCTTGAGCATATATAATATCTGGACGAAATTCATCAATAGACTTTTGTATAGATTTAATATATGATTTAAGACTTCTAGAACCAACAGAAATTGAAGGGGCATAATCAACAGATGAACAATCTAATCCTAATTGACAAACATTAAAATTTTCCACCAAATATTGTCCAAGATAAAAAGGTCTTGTAAAGGCACCAAAAGGTTCGCTAGAATCAAGATGTGAGACAATTAATAAACGCTTACCCATAATAAATTACTGATATTAGTAGAGTTAAGGAATAGGGAATAGGGAATAGCATAAGCCGGATTTTTATTAAAATGAAAATAAATTTTTTCGTACTTTTGTTGAAAATAAATCCGGTTTATGAGATGTTGCAATATACAGCAGATTTCATCTATATGAGGTACAGATGGAACCCCTCCCCAACCCTCCCCGCTAGCGGGGAGGGTGCGCGACAGCGCGGGTGGGGTGTACTTTATTTACTTACAATACCCTGTATTTGAAAAATGACCTTTAATACTTATCAATTTTATTGTGGCATCTCTTCTGCAAATGTTGGAGATGCTGCTAAATTTTTATAACCGATAATTGCGCGAATATAGGGTAATGCCCAGTAAATCAACCAAAATGAGCCGGAATGACGGGAACAAAATATAGTCCAAGGTTTGAGAGGAAATCCTTTTATTTCTAACACTTTTCGCAAGCGTTTTAGTAGTGGTAAATTAGTATCAGCCCAGCTATTACGGATAGAATTCTTACTACAGGTACCCACATATCCCGGTGCTATCCAAACAGAGCAGCCTAATTTACGCGCTCTGAGAGCATAATCTAAGTCTCCTAAACTATGAATAAATGCTGCATCAATATTGCCAACTTTTGCGACAACATTATGAGGAATTAGCACGCAATTACCAAACATGGCATCGCATTGCTGTATAAATTGAGTTGGTTGTAAAAATTCAAATTTATTTGAATACCATTTTTTAGATTTAACTGCTCCTCCATAGGTAGGTTTTCCAGTAATTGGATCTTGAGTAGTACCCACCACAATCGAGTTTTCACAACCTTGCTTGGTCAAATTTTGTTGAATTTTCAATAACCTATCTAAGGTATCGGTTTCTAGAAAAGTATCATCATTCAACCAAAGATAATAATCGTAGGAATTTTTTATTGCTTCTGCAAATGCTAAACGCATTCCTCCTACCCAGAATAAATTACCGTCACCTTGAAGAATTTTTACTTGTGGAAATTCTGCTTTAATTGCTTTTGCGGTACCATCAGAACTACCATCATCTGTTAAGTAAATATCGAAATTACGTGTTTGCTGTTGCAGGGCACGGAGACAATTAAGGGTTGTATCGCGTCTGTTAAAACAGGTCATGAGCACCGCTATTTGTGCTTGATTTATTCTACTCTTCATTTATACAATTTTACGGATTTGATTGTGAATTAATGGTGAAATATATATCGAAAATATAAGCTCAATTTAAAGATTTGCTACCCGTTCTATCCAACCGCTTAAGTTAATATTCAAATTTAAATTATTTAACTTATTCTCAAATTTTCTCACCGTCAACATATGTCTGTGTAAAACAGAAGTACGGGGCATTTGATGAGCAATTACTCGTTCGCACAGCCACTCATATTTATCGGAAGTAAGATTGAATTTCTTCAAGTTTTTGATTTGTTTATTCCAGTCATGATAGTAAAATAAATTAAAATAATGCATGGAAATTAAATCATCCCACTTTTTTAACCGCCATTGTTTGGATAAACGATTATGTAAGGGCAATGGATAACTATAGTTATCAGAAAAATGGGAGACATTTTCTGATAAAGCGCATAAAGTTACAGATAAAACTGATTGTTCGACAAAATAAATACCTTGGGGAGGAGTTATATCTAAACGCATTACAGTTTCAAAATTTTTTTTCCAAGATGTAAATATTCCTGCACTTCTTCTAACTGCAACTAAACCGGAATTCCAGTAAGCTCTCATTTTTTTATTACCAATGGGAGCATTGACAAATACTTCGCGTTTTACTCCTATAATTTCGTAAAGCTTTTGCCAATACCATTCATTGGGGTCATTACTACCTGTTGAACCGATACCTTGACCATATTCAGGACGCATTCGCACGTTGCAATTATCGGGTAATAAAAATTCAGTTGGTTCCGCAAAAAAGCACTTATCACTATCAAGAAAAACTAGAATTTCGGCATCTATATTTTGTTCGGCATAGGCACAAGTCAAAGGCTTATTTGCTAAATAGTATTCATGAAATTCTTCGTTGATAGGCAATTGCTGATGAATTACTCCTAATTCTTGAAATGCTTTTTGGGTTTCGATGGCGATCGCATTACCTGTTCTAGGATGAAAACTATATATTGGTGTATCTTTTAAATTGCCGCAGAATTTGCGAATACTTTCTGCAAGCATCAATGATTGGGGTTCTAAACGACCTGGTTCTGTACAAATTATAAAAGCTAATGGTATTGACATCTGACTTTACTCCTCACTAATAATTCAACAATTTTTATTGATATTTTTAATATTAAAATATGGTTTTTAATTAACACTATAATTATTGTTAATTACTTCTTCAAATAACCTAGAGTAACGTTTTGCTTGTAGCTCCAATGTGAATTCTTTTTCCGCTTTTTTGCGTCCCTGGTAAGATAGTTTATCGTGTCTTTGGGAATTTTCTAAAACCCAAATAATTCCTCGAGCAAAATCATCAACATCATAGGGTTTAGCTAAATAACCACACTCTTGATGAGAGACAATATCTTTTAAACCAGTGGCGTTAAATGCTACCACCGGGGTTCCACAAGCTAGTGATTCGGAAGCAGTTTGTCCAAAAGACTCTTGTCGCGATGGTACGAGCATTACATCGGCAGCAGAATAAACAGCAGCTAAAGACATATCATCATACATATGTCCCAAATAGTGGGCTCTAAACCCTAATTCTGGTGGATTTTCCGGTTGAGAAGCACCAAAAATTACCACTTCGGTGTTATCATTCCAGCCAGATTGACTCAATTTTTGCAGTGCTGGTTGTAATAGATGAAAACCCTTATTTCGATCGCTGGTTGCTTCTAAGGCTCCAAATAAAATCAGTTTTTTATCTTGAGGTAAGTTGAGAATTTCGCGAGCACATTTTTGATTGAGGGGTCGATATTTTTGAGTATTTAATCCATGAGGAATGACTTCTACCCGTGATTTATTAAATAATGAACTGCTCAAAGCACATTCAGCTATCCAAGCACTAGGAGCAATCAAAGTTAAGTTTAAGTTACGCCAAGCTTTGGCTTTACGTTTATGTACCCAGCGAGATAAATCCCAATTATTGCTACTATTAAGTTGAGGACAATTACCACAAGATTGGGTATAGCTTTGACAATCCCTAGCGACGTGACATCCCCCAGTAAATACCCACATATCATGAAGCGTCCACACTAAGGGTTGCTTAAGTTTGGCTATAGATTCTATTTGCATAAAAGCTGCACTAATCCAATGTAAATTGATAATATCTGGATTAATTTGTGCGACTTGAGGAACAACTCTATCTGGTAACCATTGACTAAAAAATGTACTTTTATTTCTATGTCGATAAAATTTTAGTGGTAAAGTTTCAAATGTTAGTGCAAGAAAAATCCAGTAGCGATCGCACAGTAATTGGACCAGAAATACGATTATTCCAAGGTTTAGCTAAAACAAAACTCACATTTG
>JBCBQE010000155.1:0-10140 GCA_039820385.1 Cyanobacteria bacterium J06635_10 | reverse complement strand
GCTGGAATTATTACATTTAAATGAGAAATATACTGATAAGGAAATAATTCCAGCAATTTAGAGCGGTTGCTTAACCAAATATTTCCAACTACAATAAAACGCCCATTGCTACTTTTTACAGCTTGAGTTTTAATTACAAAAAAACTTTCAAAGCTGTAAGTAACATCATAATTGCTAGCATCTATCTCTCCCAAAATTACATACCAATCCGGTACAATTTTTTTGATATCGGGTATTTGTCTTCTATTCCACAAAATAGGGATTTTCATGACGATTGAAAATTATTAGTTAAGATTTGAAAATAAAAATACCGCAACAGCGACATAAATAACTGAGTATGAGTTATGGATGAAAATAGTATATTTAGATGGGAATTCAGGGATAATAGATAAATAAATTACATTTGAAATCTTACATTATATTTGTAATTTTAAACACATTGCCTACTCTATAAACTACTTCAGTATAATTACTGAATATTGGAACGATTAATTGTGATGATTGCTATTTATCCCGGAAGTTTTGACCCTATAACTTTAGGACATCTTGATATTATTGAACGTGGCAGTCGGCTATTTTCTGTCGTTATTGTTGCTGTATTGCGCAATCCCACCAAAACTCCATTGTTCAGCGTGCAACAACGTTTAGAACAAATAAGTCAATCTACCACACATCTAGATAATGTAAAAGTAGATGCTTTTGAAGGTTTAACAGTCGAATACGCTCGAATGCAAAAAGCACAAGTGTTGCTAAGGGGTTTACGGGCAATTTCTGACTTTGAAGTTGAACTGCAAATGGCACACACCAATAAAACTCTTTCCACCGAAATAGAAACTGTTTTTTTAGCAACGTCTAATGAGTATAGTTTTTTAAGTAGTAGTGTGGTAAAAGAGATTGCAAGGTTTGGTGGTTCTATCGATCATCTTGTTCCCCCTCACGTTGCTCTGGATACATATAAATGCTTCACCCACAACCAAACGGTATCGAACCCAATCAAAACGGAAGTAGCCCCCCCTCTCAAAAGCCTCCCCAACAATCGGGAAGCGTAGACATTCAACAGGAGTTAAACCGTTTAGAAGAGATACTTCTCACCAGTTTTCGCATCCCTTTGACGCGACGCACGCTGGTAGATGAAGAAAAGTTACTCGAACAGCTTGATTTTATCCGCTTATCTTTACCCGAGGCTTTCCAAGAAGCTGTGTTAATTATTCAACAAAAGGAAGAAATTCTTTTAGAAGCGGAAGCTTATGGACAGCAAATGGTGGAGGTGGCACAAGCGAAAAGAGCGCAAGTGCTCAACGAAAGCGATATCATTAGACAAGCCGAACAACAAGCCGAGCAATTACGCCGACAAGTGCAGCAAGAGTGCGAACAAAGAATGCAAGAAACTCTTGATGAAATCGAGCGTAAGCGGCGTGCTTGTCAGCAAGAAATCGAGGAAATGCGTCGTCAAGCCATGGAGCAAGCCGAACAAATCGCCCAAGGTGCAGATGAATACGCCGACAATGTTTTAGAAAATATCGAACAAGAGCTTACCGAATCATTACAGATTATTCGTAACGGTAGACAGCAGCTTTATCCCGAATCACAACCACCACAACGCGGTTATCCTCTCAAAAACATCAAAAAAAAGTAGGAGGCATGATTCTAAACCATTTGAATCGGTTCATTTTTAGACGGTAAATCTATTATTAAGAAATGTTTTTAGCAATTGAAATTTTTTTCGATATGTGTAAGTAAGTCGGCAAAAATAAACCAAGCGGTATTACAGCTTGGGTAAATTTAGTTCTCTAAGAATTGCCGTTGAGTCGCAAGCGACACGCTGCGCGAACGCGTCAACATAAGCCTTCTACTCACTATTCACTATTCCCTATTTCTAATTACTATTTTCAACGCCGACTTACTTCCAGCGACATTTCTTTTGGTTAACTGACTTCAAACCAATAATACGGTGTTGACAGATGTTTGATTTAGCGCAAGTTAATATTGGTACAAATCCTGCATCGTTAGTGGGATTACTTCAGATGGTCTTCGGTTTATTTTACTTGATATTCGTAGTTGTTCAATTAATACGAATGGGGAACAGACTTAGTAGCTCGGTTAAAGCATTTTATATTATTCAATTATTTGTGTTACCAGCTTTTCTACTATTGTCAGGTTTCATTTTACTTTTTCAAGGCTGGCGATTAGACCCAGTTTTACAGTTTCAGCAATTTTTATTATTTATTTTAGTGATTTTCTTAATATTGAAAGATATTCTAATTAACATCATTAATACAAATAGATGATTTAATATCTTTTATCGTCAGAAATAAAAGTAAAATAAAATAACCAAAAAAGAAACAGGATACAAACCCCCGGATAAATCCCTGGGAAAGAAAAAAAATTTTCCTTATTTTCAAGCCTCTCGATTTATCTGCTTGGTACTTGATAACTGAAATGACTCCCCCTCTTTCCCCTCTCACTCAACCCTGGTAATAGTAGAGCCAGGATAGAATTAAGCAGCTACAAATATCCCGAATTACTCCCGTTGGGCTCCAAGATTACCGACCAAAAATTTCTCCCTCACTTCCTCCCTCACTCACTCCTCCCTCCCACCAATAGGTAATCTTCCACCGAGAAAGGAGTAATAAAGACCCCGCCTTTTGTATATAATAAATGGGGTCGCTTAAAAAGAAAATTTTGTTAATTTTTGATATAAATTCGAGCCACAATGCCAGATCCATTAATGTATCAACAAGATGATTATGTCGTCTTGGAAACTAACCAACCGGAAACATTTCTTACTTCCTCAGAGTTGTTGGAAAAGCTAAAACAGACTTTGCAACAACTCGATGAAGAAGAATTACCCCACGATTTAAAGAAAATTGATTCCCTCCAAGCCCAAGCAGAATACTTGCTTGACACTAGCTGTGAATTAGATATTGCTCCGGGACAATATTTACAATGGTATGCAGTGCGTCTTGAAAAATAACTTCTGTTTTCTTAACTCTGTTCCGTTTTTGGAGTCGCAATCAACGCTAACTCAATTTTCTCATCATCAGTCTGAGTGATTTTGACATCTACCCCAGGACCGAAAAAACCAGTCATTTTTTGCTGTTTTTCCTGCCAAACATCTAGGGGTGCTTGTGGCGAATCAAAATCTAAAATTAAAGCATAATTACCGTCAAGTTCCATTTCCCGCAATGCTACAACCTCCGGAAAGTCTTCTCCAGGTTGTTCCAAACCAAGATGAGTTAAAGCTTTATCTAAGTGAGCATCTAATCCATAGCGATATCGAGTGATATCTTGACGAACTTGATTTTGAGTCTCGGTTGCTTGTTGCTTTCTCAGCGATAAAACCGATTCTGATGTAGCGGGAATAAATGGTACGGGTTTAAGTTCGTTTGCTTTAAGCGCAAGCCCTCCGAGGAGTATGGGGATACCGTAAAAAAAGCCCACAAGATTAAGGGTAGCATTGTCCGCAGCGTAAGCTACAAAGCCCATGATGGTTAAAATTCCACCGACAGTTAACCCCAGAGTTCCCAAAGAAAATTTACCTAGCATACTGTACGAGCGTATTTAAAATTGAACTGTAACAATTGCTTTATTATCGCCGACAATAGGTAATAGTTTGAAAAAAATCAAATTTAACAATCCGAGGTTTTAGGTGCCTAAGCATTGAGGTAATCGATCGTTTATTCCGAGATTTGTCAAAAATATCTTTTTTGGAAGTAAGATAATAAAGATAAGAATGAAACCGGAGCCACGCCACTTGCTACAACGGAACGCCAGTTGCTACAACGCGGCGGCAGTCGCTACAACGGAGGGAACCTCCGCAACGCGCTGCCTTGGGAACCCGCGCAACGCACTGGCTCGGAAACCTCCGCAACGCAGTGGCTCCTCAATCCCTCTCCAAAGTATCGGAGAGGGAGCGATACGGCAGGGCTCCGGTTTTATATTTAATTTGATCCACTTACTTACCTATAACGACTTATCTTGACTTCAACTCTGAAAAAACCTTGGGGGAAAACCGATCGAAACTGAATCATGTTTTCTTGTACTTAAAGATTTTAACTAACTCGATCGAGGGATTTTTTTTTCTCCTAATCAGATTATCGGGTATCTTGGCTCAAGCATCTTCCCTACACCCGAATTCAGCAAAACAAGGTTTTCCGAAATTTTGAGACGCTATTAAGTTATAAATATTATTAGTTACACTTTGTTACAAACAATGGATATACAGACTGTAAAAGAAAGAATTGAAGCGGTTGAAAGCAAACGCGAATATCTGCTTAATTTGTTGCAACAGCCAAACTTAGGAACTTTGAGAATCGATGTAAATCAAGCTTTAGAAGAAATGGATGAATTGCTTGATGAATACAAGCGAACCTTCCCTTAAATGAAAATCAACAATTAAATCTAAAATCAGTATGCGTCAGTACCAAGCCCGACGAGCCTTTTTTACTGACGGGCACCCATAGAAATTTTTTCTTCTAAAAAAAATTCTATGGGAATACTTGACGCTTGTTTGATGCTGATTTTAACTTTCATTTACTTAAAGGTTAACTAACAGACATCGGGCTATCTGAACTAAGGTTCATTTTCACTTTCCCCTAACTGTTTAATCAAGCCAACTAATTCGTATGTAGGTGCATCTTTCCGACAGAAAGCATCTACTTTGCTAGTTGCTCTTGTATCCTGAAAATAGTTTTCCTCTACAGAAGAATAAGCAATAATTTGAGTTTTAGGAGATATATCTTTAATCTTGCACGAAGCACTCCAACCATCCATTACTGGCATTTGTAAATCTAGCACAATCACATCGGGATAGCAGCTTTTTACCATATCTAGAGCTTCTTTACCGTTGCTAGCCATACCTACTACTTGAATATTTTCCTGAGAAGAAAAAGCTATTTGCAGGCTTAAACGAGTTAGCTCATGGTCGTCAACTACTAGAACCCTTAAGGTAGAAGGCTCACAGGACAACATTAACATTTATGTAAAACAAAATAACTTACAGTAACCTTTATAGTTTATGGGATAAAGTAGGGCAACTAACTCTATCCTATGGTTGAATAAATGCTATGCGTTAATGACAAATATCGCTTATTTTACCCAAAGGCTATAAAAGTTATCTTAAACATTAGGTTAAGTCAAGTCAACAAGATACAAAGAATTCCTTTTTGAACCGATCAAATTTGAGATATTTGTACTTTTATTTGCAGTAATTTGCATTAATGTTTTTTGCGATCCAGCTTCCGGAGAATCTTCGTGGGGTTTCCTCTGGATATAACTACCATCTGGCTGTAGTTCCCAAGCTTGACGGTTATCGGCAAGCATAATTCCTAATATCTCTTGTATATCTTTGGCAATATCGGAATCTTGTATCGGGGTTATCACTTCTAATCTTCGATCTAAATTGCGCGGCATCCAGTCTGCACTGCCAATGAAAATCTCTTCTGAGCCGTTATTGTAGAAGTAAAAAATTCGCGAGTGTTCTAAAAAGCGGCCGACTATACTAATTACACGAATATTTTCACTTACTTCTTTGAGTCCTGGACGCAAACAGCAAATTCCTCGTACAATTAGGTCAATTTGTACTCCCCCACGGGAAGCTTCGTATAAGGCTTCGATGAGTTGAGGATCTACTAAGGAGTTCATTTTAGCTACGATGCGTCCAGAATGACCATTTTGAGCGTTTTCTTTTTCCCGATTAATCAGCATCATAAAACGTTCTCGCATATTCACTGGTGCGACTAACAATTGTCGGTAAGCTTTTTGTCGAGAATAGCCAGTCAAAAAATTGAATACATCGGTAACATCAGCCCCTAATTCTTCTCGGCAACTGAATAATCCCACATCTGTATAAATTCTTGCTGTTTTCGGGTTATAGTTTCCAGTACCAATATGCACGTAACGGCGGATGCGCTCTTGTTCCCGACGTACAACCATAACAATTTTGCTGTGAGTTTTTAGACCTACAAGTCCATAAACCACATGAACGCCAACACTTTCTAAACGCCTAGCCCAGTAAATATTGTTCTCTTCATCGAAGCGTGCTTTTAGTTCCACAAGTACGGACACCTGCTTACCGTTTTCAGCTGCACTTATCAAAGCATTTATGATTGGCGAATCCCCAGAAGTCCGATAAAGGGTCATTTTTATTGCCAATACATCTGGATCGCCAGCAGAATGAGTAATAAAACGTACTACTGATGCACTAAAGGATTCATAAGGATGGTGTACGAACAAATCCCCTTCTGCGATCGCGCTGAAAAAGTCTTTTCCTTCCTCTATTGGCTGCATATTACCGACAGTTGAATCTTTGATCCGTTGCAGACTAGGAGGTACTACAGGTTTCCAGGGTGGATCTTTTAGTTCGGGAACTGGTAGTGATAAAAAGTACATTAAGTCACCCAATCCCACAAGACCATCTATTTCATATACATCATTTTCCGATAAATCCAGGACTTCTAACAACCTTGTTCGGACTTCACTTGGTGTTGTGGATTGCAGTTCGATTCTAACTGGATTTCCTCCAGCGCGTCGTTTTCGCAGTTCTTGTTCGATTGCTAATAATAAATCATCTGCTTCATCTTCTTCCAAAGCCAAGTCAGCATCGCGAGTAATCCGGAAAGTGTAATATTCCTGGATATTCATTCCTGGGAATAAAGACTCTAAGTTGTGAGCGATCGCTTGTTCGATGGGTACGCCAGTCCAAATACAAGATTTACCATTTTGTTCCATTCCCAACTCTGGTGGTAAAGGTAGGAATCGCGGTAGCACTTTCGGAACTTTGATTCTGGCAAAAAACTCTTCTTCCGTTTCCGGGTTTTTGACTACAACTGCCAAATTCAAGCTGAGATTAGAAATATAGGGAAAAGGATGGGAGGGATCTACAGCAAGTGGGGTAATAACCGGAAAAACTTGTTCTTGAAAGCAATTGTCTAAATGTTTGCGCTGCTTCTGGTTTAAATCGATGTAATCGAGAATATGAATACCATGAGATGTTAACTCAGACCGTAGTTTCTTTTCAAAATGCTGGTGTTGTTGAACTACTAAAGGGCGTAAAAAGAAGCTTATTTCTTCTAATTGTTGCTCCGGAGTGCGGCCATCGAAACTCGTGCTGCTAACTTTAGCTTCGACTTGTTGCCTTAAGCCTGCAACTCGCACCATGAAGAATTCATCAAGATTATTACAGAAAATTGCCAAAAATTTTAGACGCTCCAATAATGGCGTTCGAGCATCCATTGCTTCATGCAATACCCTATTATTAAATTCTAGCCAGCTTAACTCTCGGTTGAGATAATATTTCGGGTGAGATAACTTTTTCGGATTGGCATTTTTCTTTGATTTCGCCATGATGACCTTTCTGATGGGCAGGTGCGATAGGTATAACAGGAACTCTGGTATTAATATCTTAAATTAAATCAGGACGGACTTAGGCGATCGCCACAAGCAATCCTGTTAGTGCATCACACTTACGTAAGTCCTGAGTAACATTATTTCCTAGTATAGGAATATTTGATAAATGAATATACAAAACAATTTAATCACAAAAATTAATCAAAATCGTGGAAAATTACGTCAATGGTTACAAGAGTATTTTTATGATGAGGATAAACTCAAGAACCTTTGTCAGGATTTAAATATTAAATATTATGCTTTGAATGGTCAAGGAATAAATAAAGCAAATGATTTAGCAGAACACTTAGTCACAAGAGAAAAAATACCACAACTAATTGATTATTTAGAACAAAATGACTCCGATTTAGTACCAAGAATTTTTAACTTTTTCGGAGTCAGGGAAACGAATAATTTACCAATAATTAAAGTCCCTGAAAAATCTCAAACAGATATTGTTACAGAAGAGGCAATTCCAAGTAACTTTGACTATCATGTGGCAATTTCTTTTGCAAGTGAAGACCGTGTTAGTGCAAGAAAACTTGCTGAAATATTAACAAATAAAAAAGGTTTAAAAGTCTTTTACGATGAATATGAGCAAGCAAATCTTTGGGGAAAAGACCTTTATCAACATTTTCAATCAATTTTCAGAGATAAAGCTAGGTATTGCATAGTATTTTTATCCGAAGCTTATAGTCAAAAGTTATGGACTAACCATGAACTTAAGCAGATGCAAGCAAGAGCTTTTGCAGAAAATTCAGTATATATTCTTCCATTAAGAGTTGATGATACTGAGATTCCCGGAATAAATAAAACAACTGGTTATATTGACTTGCGTCAGTTTAGTTTGGAACATGTTGCAAACTTCTTTGAAAAGAAA
Source organism: Cyanobacteria bacterium J06635_10 (assembly GCA_039820385.1). Taxonomy (GTDB): domain Bacteria; phylum Cyanobacteriota; class Cyanobacteriia; order Cyanobacteriales; family Nostocaceae; genus Rivularia. The sequence goes on along the minus strand of JBCBQE010000155.1, from coordinate 1,874 downwards.
CTGAATAATAGTTAGAACTTAATCAAAAGGTGCATTTTTGTAGGGTGCTTGTACACTGACTGATTGTAAACGAAAAATTCACCTTTTCGTGTCACGCACCAACCAAGGTTTTGTGACAATTGCGTAAGTACTGTAATAGTTAGAACTTAGTAAAAAGGTATATTTTTGTAGGGTGTGTGACACTTCGATGAATTTAAAAGGAAAAATTAGACTTTTGGTGTCACGCACCATCCGAGTCTTGTAAGGCTTGCGTAAGTGCTGTGAATATTGCGATCGTATTACAACTTTTCTCCAATACACTCAAAACCTCACCACGCCACTTGCTTCAAGTCGGGGAACCATAGCCGAGCAGTGGCTCCCCATCCCCTCTCCTTAGTAAGGAGAGGGGTGCCCGGAGGGCGGGGTGAGGTCAAATATTCTATCCAAGTGAAAATCGCTATATTTATAGTGGACAAATAAAAATGAGAAGTTCAAGCGATCGCATCTGGAAGTGACAATAACTAATCATCTACAGTTTGAAACCTATCTCAAATCAATCAGCGAAGATGAAAATTACAATTGCTGGTGGAAACTCTACACTTTGACAGATGCGGAAGATAAAAAAAGGCAAAAACAGTTTTCATCGCCTTTTGATTTTGGTTTGATGGTGCAAAGGGTAGAGTCAAAACAAGAACAAGAAAAAACAGAACGTTTACCTGTATTATCAGGTATTCGTAAATACGCTAAAAATCATGTGTTGTTAGTGGGTAAGCCAGGCTCGGGTAAATCGACGGCTTTAAAACGGTTATTGTTGGAAGAAGCAAATCACCCCACCCCCAGCCCCTCCCCGTCAACGGAGAAGGGAGTTTTGGCTTTAGATAAAACGGGGGAGGGGTGGAGTGTTCCTGTACTTGTAGAATTACGCTATTGGCAAAGTTCAATTTTTGAACGCATCGAAGCATTTTTACTACAGCACGATGCAAACCTAAACTTTGATGAATCAACTTTAAAGAATCTACTGCGTCAAGGTAGATTTTTGCTGCTCATTGACGGTGTAAACGAACTTCCATCAGAAGAAGCGCGGCGACAAGTTGTAGCATTTCGTAAAGATTTTCCACAGACACCAATGATTTTCACCACGAGGGATTTAAGTGTCGGTGGTGATTTGGGAATTGAGAAAAAGTTGGAAATGCAACCCCTAAATGAAAATCAGATGCGCGATTTTGTTATGGGGTATCTACCGGAGCAGGGTGAGGAATTGTTGCAATGTTTGAAGGATAGATTGCAGGAGTTTGGTAAAACGCCGTTGTTGCTGTGGATGTTATGCGGGTTATTTCAGCAAACGGGGAATATTCCGCCAAATTTGGGGATGGTATTTCGTTTTTTTACCCAAAGCTATGAAAGCAACTGGCGAGGAGATGTTGCAGCACAATCGAGACGTTGGTGGAAGTCTTTACTGGAACATCTCGCGTTTAAAATGATGCAGGGGAAACCTGAAACGGAATTTCGCGTTGCGATTCCCAAGTGGGAAGTAGAAGAGATTTTTACTCAATATCTTGATGCTGAGAAATTAGATAAACCCCGCGATAATGCAAAGTGTTGGTTAGATGATTTAATCAAACATCATTTAATTCAGGTGGGGAGTGGTAACCAAATCGAGTTTCGCCACCAGTTATTACAAGAATATTATGCGGCGGAATGTTTACTACGGTTGTTACCGAATTTGAGTGATGCTCAATTAAAATGCGATTATTTAAACTTGTTGAAATGGACTGAACCTTTAGCGGTAATGCTGGCATTAGTTGAAAATACAACACAAGCAGAGCAGTTAGTGCAGTCAGCGTTAGATGTGGATTTGATATTGGGTGCGCGGTTAGCAGGAGAGGTGAAATCAG
>JBCBQE010000154.1:0-10169 GCA_039820385.1 Cyanobacteria bacterium J06635_10 | reverse complement strand
CTGATAACTTTGGGATTGATTGTTGCAGGTTTAACAGCTTTATTACCTATTCCAAATACAGTTAAGGCTGTAGAAAACAAACCTACACTCTTGGCTAGAAATAATGTTTGGTCATCAGCTTCTTTCCCCGTTGAACGTTTTCAATCTTACACATCACCTTTTGGATATCGTCGCTCTCCAAATGGCCGCGGTTGGGAATTTCACAATGGTTTAGATATCGCCGCACCTCAAGGTAGCTACATTCGCAACTGGTGGGGAGGAACTGTTATTAAAGTTGGCGATCGCGGTGCCTGCGGTACGCATATTATTGTCAAGTCTGGTAACTGGCGACACAGTTATTGTCATATGAAAGGAAAGGTGCAAAAATCAAACGGTCGTCGCTATATGATTGACCGTGCTGGCGGTATTCAAATAGCTTTAGGTCAGCAAATACCCGCAGGAACCATAATTGGACGTATCGGAATGACTGGACGTACTACAGGCCCTCATCTCCACTGGGTAATCAGATACGGTAAAAATTACGTCGATCCAGCAAAGGTTCTCAGAGCTATGTATTCTAAGCAGTCAGCCACAAATACAAATAGTTGGGGTTCCCATCAATCTCAAATCAAAATCGAAGAATCGAAAATTATTAATCGGTGAGCAGTTAACAGTACCATGACAGTGAACAGTACCATGACAGTGAGGAGTGAGGAGTGAGGAGTGAATAGTTTTGAATTATTTATTCTACCCCCTCTTCCCCACGCCACTTCCTACAACGGTGCGTGTTCCTCCGCAACGGAGTGGCTCCTCTACCCCCTCTCCCCCTCTCCCCCCTCAATATTTATTTGAATCTCAAAATAGTTGCAAAAACCCGGTTTTGTTGAAAAAACCGGGTTTGGGATAAGGCACACAATTACGAATTATGAAGAAACCGCCATTTGATTTGCAGGTAACTGGGTATATTCAGCAACAATTTTACGAAACTGTTCGCCTTCTATTGTTTCTTGTTCAATCAATAAATCTACCAGACGATCTAATAATGGACGGTGTTTGCTCATAATTTGACGTGCTTCTTGGTAGCAGGAAACTGCAATTTCTCGCACTTTTTTATCAATTTTGATCGCCATGTCTTCGGAATAATCGTTGCGATTCCCCAAATCTCTACCTAAGAATACATCTTGATTCTGACTTTCTAAGGCTACCAATCCTAAATCTGACATCCCGTACATCGTCACCATTTTCCGAGCCAGATTAGTAACCATCTTCAAATCGTTACTAGCACCACCTGTAACTTCTTTTTCCCCAAAGACTTCGGCTTCTGATGCCCTTCCTCCCAAAGTCATGGTAATATTATCTTTCATCCAAGCTCTACTATAAAGACCGCTATCAATCATCTCTTCGTTGGGTGTTTGCTGGGAAAAACCACCAACTCCACCACTCCGAGGAATAATTGTCACTTTATTTAATGGATCTGCATGTTCTAAAAGTGTCGCTAGTAAAGCATGTCCGACTTCATGATAAGCAATTAACCGCTTTTTCTTACTATCTAACAACGGATTAAGAGTTAATCCGATAGTTAACCTGTCAATTGCATCGTCAATTTCTGTCTGGGTAATAGCTTCCTTACGCCGTCTAGCAGTAAGAATCGCTGCTTCATTAAGAAGGTTTGCTAAATCTGCTCCCGTAAAACCAGGGGTACGACGAGCCACTACTTCCAAAGAAACTGAAGGATCGACTTTCTTATTGCGAGCGTGAACTTGTAAAATCGATAAACGACCTTTACGATCTGGTGCATCAACAATCACCTGTCTGTCAAAACGTCCCGGACGTAAAAGCGCTGCATCCAGTACGTCAGGGCGGTTTGTCGCTGCAATAATGATGATACCATTGTTACCTTCAAAACCATCCATCTCCGTAAGTAGTTGGTTCAAGGTTTGCTCGCGCTCATCATTACCACCACCGATACCAGCACCACGCTGTCTACCCACAGCGTCAATTTCATCGATGAATATCAAACAAGGTGCATTTTCTTTGGCTTTCTTAAATAAATCGCGAACCCTCGAAGCACCTACACCGACAAACATTTCCACAAATTCGGAACCGGAAATACTAAAGAAAGGTACTCCTGCTTCTCCAGCAATTGCTTTTGCTAATAAAGTTTTACCCGTTCCTGGAGGTCCTACTAATAATACACCTTTGGGAATACGTGCGCCGACAGCAGTAAATTTTTCTGGCTGCTTGAGGAAAGTAACAACTTCACCAAGTTCCTCCTTGGCTTCTTCTATCCCCGCTACATCATCAAATTTTACCCCAGTTCTTGCTTCTATCTGAAAACGAGCTTTGGATTTACCAAAATTCATCGCTTGAGAAGAAGTATTGGCGGTGCGGCGCAAAAACAGCAGCATCAAGGCAACTAAGGGCAAAATCCACATGAGATTCATCAACAACCCTACAGCCACCCTGCTGTTTTCAGAAGAAACCTCTTCAAAATTAACCTTATTATCTTTGAGTTTTTTAATTAACTCCGGGTTTTGTTCTAACAGCTTGACTCTTATCGGCTTATCCGATTCTCCTTCGGCTAAATATACCGTAGCTACCTGCTCGGTTTCATCAAGCTCTAATCGCTCAACTTCACCCGCTTCAATCTTCTCAATCAAATCGCCATAAGTAAAGGGATTGCTTTCCTCTTTTTGCTGCGCCAAGGCTGGCGTTCCCCCAAAAGCCCCTGACAACATCAAACTGGCTGCTAGTAACCCACTAAAAGCTTTACGCTTGAGGGCTGATTTCCTTAACACCTTTTGCTCTAATTTTCTCATAGATAGTTACCCTTTGTCTGTTGCCTTAAGGTGGGGCTAATTTTAATGGCTATAGTTTGTTTCAATAATAAAAGTGTAGCTTCTACAAAAAAAATACATTCCCCATTTTTTTTCATCTGATTACTAACTTTTCAGGACGCATACTTCAATTTTTGACAATTAACATATCTTATAGTAACTATTTTTACATCTTTTTTCGCTCTAGCCACTGCTTCAATATCACTAAATTGTTCTAAAAACAAGAGTCTTTTCAGTTATCAATTATCAGTTATCAGTTATCAAGTACCCACATGCCCGAATCAAGGGACCCCAAAGGTCCGGTCTGTTCCAGGCAATTGTATCAATTTGAACATGAAAGTTAGAACATAATCATAATGACTTCGTATTGATTGTAGCAAAAATAATATTTAAACAGTATTTGGTATGCTCGGTGACAGAAATAAAGATTAAAATGTAAATAAAGATTAAATTTGAAACTAGTTTCGATCGTGTATAAATTGAGCGAAGAAAAAAAGAGAAAAGAATTGAATTATCGTCCTCGTTTGGCATTAACTTTAGGGGATCCGGCAGGAATTGGAGGGGAAGTCATATTAAAGGCTTTGGCTGATACAGAAGTGGGTAAGAATTGCGATTTAACAGTAGTTGGTAACCGCGATTTGCTTTTAAAAGATTATACCAATTTACAAGAAAATAAGAATATAAAATATTTGGCTAATTTTGCCGAATTATCAATTTTGGATGTATTTGTAGGGCAAGATATAAAAGATGAAATTATTCCCGGAGTAGAAAATGCTGCCAGTGGTGCGGCAAGTTTTGCGTATATGGAAACAGCGATCGCTGCTACTCTTGCAGGTGAATTTGACGGGATTGTCACCGGGCCAATAGCGAAATCTGCTTGGAAGGCTGCGGGTTATAATTATCCGGGACAAACTGAATTATTAGCAGAGAAAGCTGGTGTGGAGAAGTTTGGCATGTTGTTTGTAGCGCGATCGCCACACAGTAATTGGACACTGCGTACGTTACTTGCGACTACGCATATACCATTAGCTCAAGTGCCGCAAGCGTTGACACCAGAGTTGATGACGCGGAAATTGGATTTATTGGTGGAATGTTTGGAAAAAGACTTTGGGATCGAAAATGGAAGAATTGCGATCGCGGGTTTAAATCCCCACAGTGGAGAAAGGGGACAATTGGGGCATGAAGAAGCAGATTGGTTAACTTCTTGGTTGGAAGAGGAGAAGAAAAAACGCCCTATTCTAACTTTAGAAGGATTGATTCCGCCAGATACAATGTGGGTGAAACCTGGGCAAGCTTGGTACGGTAATTCCAACATCCAGAATGTCGCAGATGGATATTTAGCTTTATATCACGATCAAGGTTTGATTCCGGTAAAATTAATGGCATTTGATAGAGCGGTTAATACTACCATTGGATTACCATTTATTAGAACATCTCCCGATCATGGAACCGCATTTGATATAGCAGGAAAAGGAATTGCTGACGCTACGAGTATGAAAGCAGCGATTGAATTAGCGGGTGAATTGGTATGTGTGAGATTGGGGAATAGGTAGGTGTAAGCAGCGTTATATTTATGCTAAACATTCGATAATGAAGGTTAGTTAGTAATGAGATTTCAAGTAATTTTTATATTCGATTCAGAATATCAAGGATATGTTGCAGAAGTTCCCGAACTTCCTGGTTGTGTAAGTCAAGGTAAAACATTGGATGAAGCAGTAGAAAATATTAAAGATGCGATTAAAGGATATCTTTATGTCCAAGAAAAACATGGAAAATCTTATCAAAAGAAAGAATTTAAATCTTTTATTGGAGAGGTTGTAATATAAATGGGTCGTTTCTCAAATATTTCAAGCAAGGAAGCTGTTAAAATATTTGAAAGGTTTGGTTATATATTCGATCGTCAAACCGGAAATCATATAATTCTCTGGCATGATTCAAAACCTACTTTATCAGTTCCCAATCATAAAGAATTAGCCCCTGGTTTTGCTTAGAAGTTTGATTCGCCAAGCAGGAATTACAGTTGATGAATTTCTGAGTCAAAAGTAATAACTGATAAAATCATTTTCATTGTAAAGACATCAAATGGTAGCAATTGGCGAGTTAGTCAGAAACTAGCAGCGTTAAAAACTTTACTTGAGAAAAATTCAGTCCAATTATGTATTAATAAAAAAAATCTCAATAAAACCACTTTAAAAATTATTATCTTTAACAGTGCTGCAATGGATAAACTAGGAAAAAGTCTATTTAATGAAAATCAAATTTTTCAATCGAAAGAAATTAATATTCTCAATTTAATTCTTTCTCAAGAATCTTAATTTGGATTTTCAATATCACTTTAATTAACTATATAAAAATTTTCGGATATGCGATCGCGACTGAAATATCGCGAACCAAAACATCAGCAATATATGCAGCCTGATATAAAATTTTTATCAAGAGAAATTAAAACTTATTTAAATAAACTTATCTTTGAAAAAAGATAATAATAGCTTAATAGTTAGTTAAGAAGATGTTAACAAGAAAAATCTATATTTGTGTTGTAAATTTAGCAAAACAGATTTTATCATGTTTCGTCGGTTGTTATTTTGTGTATTTTTCCTGGCGGGGCTTTGTGGTTGTTTTGGATATAAAGTAAGCTCACTTACCACGCCAAATGCTACAGGTAATCAGACTGTATTAAATATTCCCTCATCAGAACAAGTTGTTAGCCTTGCTGCCAATAAAAGTCAGACAGTCTTAAAATTTGCTAAGTCACAAAAGATAATTAATGTTACTGTCAGCGGGAATGATAAAACTGGTGATGGTAGTGTTGCAAAACCATTACGAAGCTTAGATAAGGCTTTCAATGTTGCGAAAGGAAATACTTTAATTAAGATGGGAGCCGGTACCTTTGAAGTTAACCGCATGATAAAAGTTCCTTCACGGGTTAGTTTAGAAGGTGTTGGAGAAAAAACGGTTATTGTACCGGGTAAAAATTATCGAGGCGTACTTTTTGAAGCCAAGGATTTTAAAAATGAGAAAGGTGATGGCTATCAGTTTTTTCGGAATTTTCATATAGATGGAAAAGATAAAGCTAAATTAGGATTTCGCGCTTGGGGTAGAGAGCATTCTTTGTTTGAAAATATTACTTTTCTGAATTTAACTAATGCTGGAGTTGAGATTTCCGGTTTGGAGCATGAAGTTAGTAATTGCCAATTTATCAATGCTTCTGGTAGAGAAGGTAAGAATAATAAAAACTTTTCTGGAGCTATTCGATTTATGAATACTGATGGCTTGCTGATTCATGGTAATTATATAGAAGAAAACTCTGGTGGTGGGATAAAAAGTGTTAGTAGCAACATCTGGAATAGTGAAATTTATAATAATAAAATTAATATCAAAGGTACAAAAAAACAGCCTGTGAACAAATCGGCTTCGATGGAAATTTGGGATTTACAATCAGGAAACAAAATTTATAATAATGATTTAAATGCCTGGGTTTCATTTATAAGTCAATGGAATACAGATCGAGAAATTGCGGAAACTGGTAACTTAATTTTCTATAAGAATAAATTACACGCCAATCCTGGAGTTACTGATAATATGTCGGGTGTAGAATTAGGAATGAAAGGGGCGGAATTATATGATAATAATTTCAGTGGATTCAAACATCGTATTTTTTGGATAGAAGGTTGGGGTGGAAAGAAAAAACCTACCAAAAATATCAATATTCACGATAATAAATTAAAGAATTGCGGTAATGCGATGAATTTAGGTCCCAATGGCAATGGGATTGAAAATCTAAAGTTTGACAATAATTTTATCGATCGTTGTAATGGTATAGCGATGGGAATGGGAGGAAACAAAAAGCTAATTAATGTTTCCATTACTAATAATACTTTTGTCAATGCGAATAAAGCTATTACCTTAAATGGGAAAAGTCAGCAATATGTTAATCTCAATATTGCTGGCAATCAAGCTTATAATTCTCAGATAGGCTTGGATAATAAAGTCAATGGGTTGAAAATTAACACAATTAATGCAGTTACTTTGAAACAAGGTTCGCCATAGATAAAAGGTTTTGAAAGCTGATATTATGTCTGGATGAATACTTATAAAAAGGCTTGTAGTTGCCCTTTAGCGCTCAATACAACGAGAAAAGCGAAGACAGCGCAACTTATAGATTCAGTAGCTTAAATTTACACGGTAAAAAACCCGGTTTTTCTAAAAAACTGGGTTTTTCAATTATCACTAATAATGTGCTCCGGAATTGTTAATAATTAGAAATTGTAACCGACACCAACAGTTGCATCAAATTCTGTGTCGCCTAAGAAAAGAACGTTTGCTGCTGCTGTACCTGTGATTCTAGGAGTTAATCGAACATCCATTCCCGCAGTTAACATCAAATCTGCATCTCCATCGGAATCAATCGCAACTCCTCCACCACCGTAAGGAGTAATTCTACCATTCAATTCTCCCAAATCTCTATTTATACGGCTTAAATCTATGGTTGCGGGGATGCGTAAATCTAAATCACCATTGCTGAAAACAGCGGAAGGTCTTACTGATATACTTTTAGATGAATCTAAGTTCAAAACTTTGACTTTACTAATGATTGCAGCGTCAATAAAATCAGTGTCTCCTCCTACAACTGTTGCTAAACCAACATAGTTGTCACCAGAGCGTTTTGGCTGTTTATTAGCACCGAAAAATTGGGATATCTGTTGGCTTTCGGTATTAGGAGATATATAATTCGCATCTTCCTGAGTAACTTCTGACGCAAAAGTATTTTCGGGCATACCAATTACAGCAGAAAAACCTACAGTCAAAGAAAGTAAAGCAGTGACAGTGTATTTCATAGTTTTAGTTCTATTTATTGTATTATTTGTCAACCTTTAGGCGATTGAGAATAGGAAATCAGTCAATTTTAATTGCATCGACTTTGAAGAGTTATGCAATTTTTGTAAAGATGCGATCGCTTCAAGCTAATCTATCTCGTGGAGTGAATCTGCCAGCAGAATTCATTGTAATTCTTACTGTACTAAATTACTCGCTGCGATTAGTTATTGGTTTTGGAACTATTATTTGGTAATTTATAATTAGTAAATTAACCTTGAAATAGCAAAACACAATTTTCCATTTTCAGACAATATCCGGACTCGATTACTGCTCGCAAACATTGCCAAATCAAACATATCAATGGAAGTTTTTATCTTCCGCCGATACTATCTGTGTTTCACTTTATTTAACCGCCTCCTGCGGGGGAATTCATCTTGGAGATTGCTCTCTATATTTAAATAATATATTAGTTAAAAATGGGTGTTAGCATCGATGTGCCAGATTTTGCGGTGTCATCTATTACGACGGGTTGAATGCAATAATTTGTTGTTTATATAACTAAAGGAGAGTTTACTGCGTGCAGGCACAGCAAATGGGAAGCACAAACCCGGTTTTTCTAAATAACAGGGTTTCTCAAAACTTCAAATTTCGATATTTTAGCTATTTTAATCCCTTAACTGTATCTGTTAATCTAACATTAAATGTAGGCGCTTCTACAAGCTCGAAAGTTGCGGAAGCAAATGTAACTCGTCCGTTGGTGTTTTCAAATTCGTCGAGAATGCGAGTAAATAATTGGTCTTTTTTAAAACGACGTTTTTTATAGCTGACTACATAACGGATTGTAAATTCCATCCAGTTATCATTAGTTGCTAAGGTTATCATCGGTTCTATTCCTGCGTCTTCAATTAGGTATTTATTAGTCATTTTATGCCATTGTTGTTTGGCGCTCGAAATATATTCGCCAGTCACTTCTGAGGCTACTTTTTCTAAAATTTCTCTTGCCAATCTATGTTCGCTACCATACTTTACTGGCACAGTAATTTCATCCCAAAGAAAAGCAAAGTCTGCCGAATAATTATATACAGGTTCCTTGAATACAAAACTGTTAGCAATTCTGACAATACGTCCATTGTATAAATCAGCTTTTACCCAATCCCCACATTCCATTAAAGTAGTTCGTAAAATGCTGATATCAATAACATCGCCCATGATACCGCCTAACTGTACTCTATCGCCTGGCTTATAAAACTGACCCAAGGAAATTGCCACCCAACCTGCAAAACTACCGATTACTTCTTGTAATGCAAAGGCGATACCTGCACCGACTACACCGAAGATAACAGTAAATTGTCCCAGGCGATCGCTAAATACAAACACCGCAAATAGCAGCATTACGATGTATCCGATAAAACTAATAGTTTTACGAGTACGGTAACGGGTATCTAAGTCTTGAATATAGCGCGGTAAAGATTGACTAATAAATCGGAAAAGTAATCCGATAATAACAATTCCAATGGCAGCTTCAATTAATTTGATAATATTAGGATCCCGAAGCCAGCTTTGAATATTTGTAAATGAATTTGTCATTTTTATTTAGTTAAGAAGTTAATATACGAAATATTTGTAGGGTGCTAAGAGCGCGTATTCTCTGTCTAAAATACCCTACAAATCATAAATCTAATAAAGTTACTCTTGACCTTCTTTCGAGTGATTTTTGTTTGGATTATAAGGCTGGTTATTCAAGATGTCGAGTATATTTTTTTGAGGAAAGATTCCCCAACCGGGTGTTGTATAATTTTTCGGAAGATAGTCTTCTGGAATTGTAATTTGACTGCCATCTCGCACGGCTGAATAATGTGGTGAAAGAATTTCAATTCCCGCTTCGTTGCATTTATCTTGAATATTTTGATGCAATTCTGAGTAAATGCGTGCCATTACACTAGGATTATGAGTAAAGGCATTCAATTCATAACTTACATAGAAATCATCTAAACTTGTTTGCAATACAAAGGGTTCTGGCGAGGAAAGCAAATGTGTTGTAGATTTTGCTGCGTCAATTAGTACTTGATATACTTTGCGCCAGGGTACGTCATAACCTAAAGTTACCGTAGTATGTAGAATTAATGGCGCTTGATCTGGATCTAATTCAGCAGCGGTATAGTTCACTATTTGACTGGTAAAAACGCTGGAATTAGGAAGAGTAATAATTACGTTTTTGACAGTACGAATGCGGGTAACAAACAACGTTTTTCCTACTACATCACCAACAGCATCACCAATTTTTACTCTGTCCCCAATTTGGAAAGCACGGGTATAAATTAAAATTATTCCGGCGACAACGTTAGCTACTACGACGCTAGAACCCAAAGATAAGAGTAAACCTAAAAACAGTGATATTCCTTGAAATGCGGGAGAACCAAATCCAGGTAGATAAGGAAAAGCTATTACTGATGCAAGAATTACAATTAAAAATACCGATAATTTGAAACTAGGTTCTGCCCATTCTTGGTAAAAACCTTGAATAGTTAGATTTCC